>NZ_QAIM01000480.1:33407-33501 GCF_003061035.1 Acidovorax sp. HMWF018 | reverse complement strand
TCGCGCTTTTCCTGGGCGAAGGCCTTGACCACGCGGATGCCGGGGATGGTGTCGGCCAGCACATTGGTCACCTCGGACCACACACGGTCGATCT
>NZ_QAIM01000480.1:32337-33397 GCF_003061035.1 Acidovorax sp. HMWF018 | reverse complement strand
GGCCTGGGCTTCGTACAGCCGCCAGTAGGCGCCCTGCTTTTCCATCAATTCATCGTGCGGGCCCACTTCCACCACCTCGCCGCGGTCCATGACCACCAGGCGGTCGGCCTTGCGCAGGGTGGACAGGCGGTGGGCAATGGCGATCGTCGTACGGCCTTGCACCAGGTTATCGAGCGCCTTCTGGATTTCCTTTTCGGTCTCGGTGTCCACCGCCGAGGTGGCCTCGTCCAGGATCAGGATGCGCGGATCGATCAGCAGAGCGCGCGCAATGCTGATGCGCTGGCGCTCGCCGCCCGACAGGCCCTGGCCGCGCTCGCCTACCAGCGAGTCGTAGCCGTGCGGCAGGCGCAGGATGAATTCATGCGCATGGGCGGCACGGGCGGCGGCCACGATTTCCTCGCGCGTCGCTTCGGGCTTGCCGTAGGCGATGTTCTCCGCGATGGTGCCAAAGAACAGGAAAGGCTCCTGTAGCACCAGGCCGATGTGGCGGCGGTAGTCGGCCACCGCAAAGCGGCGGATGTCGATGCCATCGACCTGGATGGACCCGTCGCTCACGTCATAAAAACGGCTGATCAGATTGACCAGCGTGCTCTTGCCCGAGCCACTGTGGCCCACCAAGCCGATCATCTCGCCGGGGCGGATGTCCAGATCCAGCCCCTTGATGACCGCGCGGCTGCCGTAACGGAAGCCCACGCCCTGCATGCTGATGGCGCCCTGCACCTTGTCCACCTTCACGGGTTGGGCCGGGTCGGGCACGTTGCTCACATGGTCCAGGATGTCGAAGATGCGCTTGGCGCCTGCAGCGGCCTTCTGGGTGACCGAAACGATGCGGCTCATCGAATCCAGCCGCCCGTAAAACCGCCCGATGTAGGCGATGAAGGCGGTGAGCACACCCACCGTGATCTGGTTGCGAGACACGAGCCAGATGCCGAACGCCCAGACCACCAGCAGCCCGATTTCAGTCAGCAGCGACACCGTGGGGGTGAACAGGCTCCAGGTCTTGTTGAGCTTGTCGTTCACCTCCAGGTTGTGCTGGTTGGCATCGCGAAAGCGCTGGGCC
>NZ_QAIM01000480.1:14748-32327 GCF_003061035.1 Acidovorax sp. HMWF018 | reverse complement strand
TTTCAAACCCGGTGCGCAGGCGGTCGCGCACGGTATGGATCATCCAGCCAATGAAGGGCAGCGGCACCAGCGTGACCAACGCGAGCCACGGGTTGATGGAGAACAGGATCGCCGCCGTCATCACGATCATCAGCACATCGGTGATGAAGTCGAGCGCGTGCAGCGACAGGAACACGTTGATGCGGTCGGTCTCCGACCCGATGCGCGCCATCAGGTCGCCGGTGCGCTTGCCCCCAAAGTAGTCGAGCGACAGGCGCAGCAGGTGCTCGTACGTGGTGGTGCGCAGGTCGGCGCCGATGCGCTCGGACACCAGCGCCAGGATGTAGGTGCGCGCCCAGCTCAGGCCCCAGGCGGCCAGCGCCGACAGCAGCAGGCCGCTCAGGTACAGCAGCACCAGGCCAGGTTCGATCTGTTTGCCGTTCTGGAAAGGAATCAGGATGTCATCCATCAGCGGGATGGTGAGGTAGGGCGGCACCAGGGTCGCTGCGGTGGACGCCAGCGTCAGCGCAAAACCGGCCGCCAGCTGTTTGCGATAGGGCCGCGCAAAACGCCACAGGCGCAGCAGCACCCAGGTGGAGGTCTGGGGTGGCTGGGCACGGGCGCAAGCTGGGCACTCCTCGGTGTCGGGCGGCAGCGGCGTATGGCAGGTGGGGCAAGCGGGCTCGTCGGCTTCGTCCTCGGCACCGCTGTCGCCCCGGGCGCTTTGCTGCTCAAAACGTTGCACCAGGCGCAGCGCCTGCGCATGGTGCGCCAGGGTAAAGCGCCACTGGGCCAGGCGCTCCTGGGGGTTGTGCAGCTCGAGCGAGCCCACTCCGCCATGGTCATGCAGCTTGAGCGTCAGCCCTTCACCCAGGGGCCAGCTGCGCCAGGTCGTGGTACCAGGGTCGCAGGCCAGCAGCCGTTCGGAGGTCACCACCACCCACCCCGCCGCAAAGCGCAGTGTGGCGCTCAGGTCAACCGGCAAAGCCGCCAACACGTTCTCTTTGGAAGCGAGCATGGCCCGCAAATCGGCCCCCACAGGGCCAGAAAAGACACCCGAGGCGTCCACAGAATGGTGATGTTGCATTTTTGGTTGGGTTTTCCGCCACCGGCTGCCTGCGGTGGCCGCTCTCGCGAAAGCAAGAATTCTCACCGATACTGCACGCCACGGTGCGACGGCATCCTCCTGTAACGTCTGTGGCGGCCTTTTGGCTGACACTGCGCACAGGCCCTGGACTGGCGCACAATCATCGTCCACAAAATTCCCTTTCGTCCCCCTACCGCACAGCCCTTACCAAGGCCGGAACCACAACCGCTGCAATCCATGGCGAAACTCAACGACATCCAACTGCTTCGCATCAACTACCTGCGGGGCCCCAATATCTGGACCTACCGGCCGGTCCTGGAAGTCTGGCTGGACCTGGGCGAGCTGGAGGACTACCCCTCCAACACCATCCCCGGCTTCAATGACCGCCTCACGGCCTGGCTGCCAGCGCTGATCGAGCACCACTGCGGCGTGGGCGAGCGCGGCGGCTTCCTGCAGCGCCTGCAGGAAGGCACCTGGTGCGGCCATGTGCTGGAGCACATCGTGATCGAGCTGCTCAATCTGGCAGGCATGCCCACCGGCTTCGGCCAGACGCGCAGCACCAGCCAGCGCGGCGTGTACCGCATGGTGTTCCGCGCCCGCGACGAAAGCGTGGCCCGCGTGGCACTGGCCCAGGGCCATGCACTGATCATGGCGGCCATCAACGACCAGCCTTTTGATGTGCAGGCCGCCGTGGCGCGCGTGCGCACCGAGGTGGACGACCAGTACCTCGGCCCCAGCACCGCCTGCATCGTCACCGCCGCCACCGACCGGGGCATTCCCCACATCCGCCTGAATGACGGCAACCTGGTGCAACTGGGCTATGGCGCCCGCCAGCGCCGCATCTGGACCGCTGAGACCGAGTACACCAGCGCGATTGCTGAAGGCATTGCCAGCGACAAGGATCTGACCAAGGGCCTGCTCAAGTCCTGCGGCGTGCCCATCCCCGAAGGCCAGGTCGTCAACAGCCCCGAGGAAGCCTGGGAGGCCGCGCAAGACATCGGCCTGCCCGTAGTGGTCAAACCCTCCGACGGCAACCACGGCCGCGGCGTGACGCTGGACCTGCGCAAGCAGGAAGACATCGAAGCGGCCTACCACGTGGCCTACCCCGAGGGCAGCGACGTGATGGTGGAGCGCTTCATCCCTGGCGACGAGCACCGCCTGCTGGTGGTGGGCGGCAAGGTGGTCGCCGCAGCACGCGGCGAGCTGGTCACCATCACCGGCAACGGCCGCTCCACCGTCAAGGAACTCATCGACACCCAGCTCAACTCCGACCCGCGCCGGGGTTACGAAGAAGAGTACCCGCTCGAAATCATCGACCTGGCCACCGACACCAAGGTGCAGCTGGAACTCAAGCGCCAGGACCTTGAAGCCGACTCGGTGCCCGCCGCTGGCCGCCAAGTGGTGGTGCAGCGCAATGGCAACGTGGCCGTGGACTGCACGGACGACGTGCACCCTGAAGTGGCGTACATCGCCCAGCTTGCCGCCAAGGTGGTGGGCCTGGACATCGCAGGCATCGACATGGTGGCCCGCGATATTTCCAAGCCCCTGCACACCCAGGGCGGCGCGATTGTCGAAGTCAACGCAGGCCCTGGCCTGCTCATGCACCTGAAACCCGCCGTGGGCGCGCCGCGCCCTGTGGGCCAGGCAATTGCCGAGCACCTGTTCCCCTCCGACGCCGATGACGAAGGCCAGGCCGGTCGTATTCCGCTGGTGGGCGTGGCCGGCACGCGCAGCACATCGACCATCTCGCGCGTGGTGGCCTGGCTGCTGCACCTGAGCGGGCACCACACCGGCCTGGCCTGCCGCGAAGGACTGTTTCTGGATCGTCGCTGCGTGGAGGCCACCGACTGCGCCCACTGGGAAGCCGCCCACCGCCTGCTGATGAACAAGATGGTGCAGGCCGCCGTGATCGAAAGCGACGCCCGCACCATCCTGCGCGACGGCCTGGCGTATGACCGCTGCCAGGTGGGCGTGGTGACCGACATGGACGGCGTGGAAACGCTCGCCGAATTCGATGTGCACGAACAGGACCAGATGACCAAGGTGATGCGCACCCAGGTGGACGTGGTGCTGGCCGAAGGCGCTGCGGTGCTCAATGCCGCCATCCCCCAAGTGGCCGACCTGGCCCCCCTGTCCGACGGCGACGTGGTGCTGTATGCGCAGGACGGCACGCTGCCCGTCATCGCCGAACACCGCGCCAAGGACAACGGCCGCGCCGTCTTCGTGAAGAACGGCCGCGTGGTGCTGGCCACGGGCAGCGCCGAGCATGTGCTGGGCGCCCTGTCTGATCTGACTTTTGGCCGCAATGCCGTGGTGCCTGACACCGACGCCCTGCTGGCCGCCATCGGTACGGCCTGGGCGCTGGACATTGCCCCCGACCTGATCGGCGCAGGCATCAAGACCTTCGAGCCCGAACTGGTCCCCACCGCCGCCCTGCGGTCGTGATGGCCTCTCGTGCATTTGCCTTTGTTTGTTGTTTGACCCCACATCCCACGACCTGAACAGGGCCCCAGCGCTCTGATGGACCACTGAAAGAGACTTCCATGGATGTAACCCGCACCCGGGCCCTGCGCGGCCCCAACCTCTGGAGCCGCCACATGGCCATCGAGGCCGTGGTGACCTGCGCCGAGAACGAGCGCGCCGTGGGCCAGATGGCCGGATTCGAAGCCCGCCTGCGGGCCCTGTTCCCCGCCATCGGCGCCCTGCACCCGGAAACCGGTGGCGGCGATGTGTCGCTGGCCCACGTGCTGCAGACCGCAGCACTGGCTCTGCAAGCGCAGGCCGGCTGCCCCGTGACCTTTGCGCGCACCACGGCCACCAGTGATGTCGGTGTGTACCAAGTGGTTGTCGAATACAGCGAAGAAGCCGTGGGCCGCAAGGCGTTTGAAGACGCACAGCAACTCATCCAGGCAGCGCTGGGCAACGGCAGCTTTGACGCCGAAAAGGCCGTCGCCGACCTGCGCGAGCTGGACGAAGACGAGCGCCTGGGCCCCAGCACGGGCTCCATCGTCGAGGCCGCCGTAGCCCGGGGCATCCCCTACCGCCGCCTCACGCGCGGCAGCCTGGTGCAGTTTGGCTGGGGTTCCAAGCAGCGCCGCATTCAGGCAGCCGAGGTCGATTCGACCAGCGCCGTGGCCGAATCCATCGGCCAGGACAAGGACCTGACCAAGCGCCTGCTGCACGCCGCTGGCGTGCCCGTGCCGCTGGGCAAGCCGGTGGAGACTGTGGACGAAGCCTGGGAGGTCGCCCTCAAGGTCGGCCTGCCCGTGGTGGTCAAGCCCCAGGACGGCAACCAGGGCAAGGGCGTCACCGTCAACATCACCGACCGCGCACAGCTTGAAGAAGCCTACAAGAACGCGGCCGACTACGGCACCGTGATGGTCGAGCGCTTCTTGCCCGGCCACGACTTCCGCCTGCTGGTGGTGGGCGACCAGCTGGTGGCCGCCGCACGCCGCGAGCCGCCCCAGGTGCTGGGCGATGGCGAGCACACCGTGCGCCAGCTGGTGGACGTGGTCAACCAGGACCCTCGCCGTGGCGAAGGCCACGCCACCTCGCTGACCAAGATCCGCCTCGATGACATCGCCGTGGCCCGCCTGGCCATGCAGGGCCTGACGCCTGAATCGGTGCCCGAGAAAGGCCAGCGCGTCATCCTGCGCAACAACGCCAACCTGTCCACCGGCGGCACCGCCACCGATGTGACTGACGACGTGCACCCCGAGGTTGCGGCCCGCGCCGTGGCCGCCGCCCAGATGGTGGGCCTGCACATCTGCGGTGTGGACATGGTGGCCGAGACCGTGCTGCGCCCCCTTGAAGAACAAGGTGGCGGCTTTGTGGAAGTGAACGCCGCCCCCGGCCTGCGCATGCATCTGGCCCCCAGCTACGGCAAGCCCCGCAACGTGGGCCAGGCCATGGTGGACAAACTGTTTGCCCATGGCGACGACGGCCGCATCCCTACCGTGGCCGTGACCGGCACCAACGGCAAGACCACCACCGCCCGCCTGATTGCGCACCTGTTCACGGCCCAGGGCCTGCGCGTGGGCATGACCAACACCGACGGCGTGTACGTGAACGGCCGCCAGATCGACAGCGGCGACTGCAGCGGCCCCAAGAGCGCCCGCAACGTGCTGCTGCACCCCGAGGTGGACGCCGCCGTGTTCGAGACCGCGCGGGGCGGCATCCTGCGCGAAGGCCTGGGCTTTGACCGCTGCCAGGTGGCCGTGGTCACCAACATCGGCGCGGGCGACCACCTGGGCCTGAACTACATCACCACGGTGGAAGACCTGGCCGTGCTCAAGCGCGTGATCGTGCAGAACGTGGCCCCCACGGGCTACGCGGTGCTCAACGCCGCCGACCCCATCGTGGCGGCCATGGCTTCGGCCTGCCCCGGCAAGGTGATCTACTTTGCCAGCGACCGCCACCACCCCGTGATGGTCACGCACCGCGCCCAGGGCCACCGCACCGTCTACGTGGATGGTGACTCCATCGTCGCCTCCGAAGGCTCGTGGCGCGAAACCATCCACCTGCGCGACGTGCCCATCACGCGCAACGGCAAGATAGGCTTTCAGGTCGAGAACGTCATGGCCTCCGTGGCTGCCGCCTGGGGCGTGGGCATGCCCTGGCAGACCATCCGCCGCGGCCTGTCGGGCTTTGTGAACGACAGCGACAACGCCCCCGGCCGCTTCAATATCATGGACTACCGGGGTGCGACGGTGATCGCCGACTACGGCCACAACCCCGACGCCATGCGCGCCCTGGTGCAGGCCGTGGACGCCCTGCCCGGCAAGCGCCGCAGTGTGGTCATCAGCGGTGCGGGCGACCGGCGCGACGAAGACATCCGCGAACAGACCGTGATCCTGGGCGCCGCGTTTGACGACGTGATCCTGTACCAGGATGCCGCCCAGCGCGGTCGCGCCGACGGCGAAGTGATGGCCCTGCTGCGCGAAGGCCTGGCCGGTGCGCCGCGCACCACGCATGTGGAAGAGATCCGTGGCGAGTTCATCGCCATAGACACCGCCCTGGAGCGCCTGCAACCCGGCGACCTGTGCCTGGTGCTGGTGGACCAGGTCGAAGAAGCCCTGGCCCACCTGGCCCAGCGCTGCACCGAAGGCGAGACCGCGGCATGACCGCTGCGCGCACGTTGGCAACCGCCGCCGTTGTGGCGCTTGCCGCCCTCGCGGGCGGCACAGTGCAGGCCGCATCGGGCGAAAAAATCGGCACCGTGGACACCGCGTTCCAGTGGATCGGCCGCGACCACGACATCATCGTCGAGGCCTATGACGACCCGGGCGTACGGGGCGTCACCTGCTACGTCTCGCGGGCACGCATCGGTGGTGTCAAGGGCACGCTGGGCCTGGCCGAGGACCGCGCCGAGGCCTCCATTGCCTGCCGCCAGGTCGGCCCCATCAGCATTCCCGAGCCACTGAAGAAACAGGAGGAAGTGTTCAGCGAACGCATGTCCATCCTTTTCAAGCGCCTGCGCATAGTGCGCATGGTGGACCCGGCCCGCAACACGCTGGTGTACCTGACCTACTCTGAAAAGCTCATCGACGGCTCCCCCCAGAACAGCGTGACCGCCGTTCCCGTGGACCGCGCCACCGCCATTCCGCTGCGCAAGTGACGGTAGCCCGGTGTGGCCGGGGCATCGCTCAGACATCAAAAAAGGGGCTCCAGGCCCCTTTTTTGATCGTACATGCCAGTAGCGCTAGTGCAATATACCTGAGCAGCTATCAAATAAATAGCATCTAGCCCTGCGCGGCAATCTGCCGCAGCGCCTGCTCAAACACCTCCACCGGCTGCCCACCCTGGATCAGGTGGCGCTCGTTGATGATGATGGCAGGCACCGAATGGATGCCGTTTTGCAGATAGAACTGCTCGCGCTCGCGCACCTCGTCGGCGTAGCGGTCTGAGGCGAGCAGCGCACGCGCCTCGGCCACATCCAGCCCCACCTCTCCCGCCACACGCACCAGCACCTCGTGGTTGCTCGGGTCCTGCCCGTCGGTGAAATACGCCGTGAACAGCGCCTTCTTCAGCGCGGGCTGCACGCCCTTCTCTTCGGCCCAGTGCAGCAGCCGGTGCGCATCAAAGGTGTTGTAGATGCGGCTGCGTTTGTCCATGCTGAAGGTAAACCCCAGCGCCGCCCCACGCGCCGCAATGGCCTCGCGGTTCTTCTGGCTCTGCTCGGGCGTGGCGCCGTACTTTTCTTGCAGGTGCTCGCCAATGTCCTGACCCGCAGGCCCCATCTGCGGGTTCAGCTCGAACGGCTGAAAGTGCAGGTCCAACGCGACCTCGCCCTGCAGCCGGTCCGCCGCCTGCTCCAGCGCCTTGAGGCCGATGATGCACCAGGGGCAGGAGACATCGGAGACGAAATCGATTTTGAGGGTGGTGGTCATGGGTCGAGTCTGTGGATGGCAAGCCAGGATGGTAGGACGGGCTGCAAAACCGCGGAGGCCGCAGGCTTAATGGTGCACCAACCAGAGCCTGCTTCGGGTATCACACCACCATGGGCGTTGCTGCGCCGTCCATCGTCAGAACCACGCCCGTGACATAGCTGGCACGCTCGGACGCCAGAAACAGCACCACGTTGGCGACCTCCGCCGGCTGCGCCAGGCGACCCAGCGGCACCTTGCTCGTCGCCTGTGCAAGCGCTTCCTGCTCCGAGATATTGTGCATGCGTGCCGTGGCGATCATCCCTGCCTGCAACCGCTCGGTGTGGGTGGCGCCCGGGTTGACGGCATTCACGCGTACACCCTTTGGCCCGTAGGCGGCAGCCATGCCCGCGCTCATGAGCATCAGCGCCGCATTGGCCGCCCCGCCAGGCATATGGATGGGGCTGGCGACCTTTCCTCCGGCGCCCACCACATTGACGATGGCTCCCTGGCCCCGCGCGCCCATCTTCTTGACCACCAGATCCACCATGTGGACGTAGGTGAAGAATTTGGCGTTCATCGCATCGTGCCAGGCCTGCGCGCTCAGTTCCTCGGGCGGGGTGCGCCGGGCAGCCCCTGCAGAGTTGACCAGCACATCGACGTCCCCAAAGGCGGTTTCGGCAGCCGACAGCGCTTTCGCCGCCGACTCGGGCTGATGCAGGTCAGCGGCATGGACGCTGATGCGCCCAGCGCTGCCATGGACATCCACCGATAACCGACCACGTGCGGCCTCCAGGTGTTCGGTGCTGCGCGATACCAGGCTGACGCGCGCCCCTTCGGCCAGAAACGCCGCCGCACAGGCATAACCAATGCCTTTGCTGCCCCCCGTGATGAGGACATGCTTGTCCTTGAGATTCAGATCCATTGACTTGCTCTGAGAAAGGTGAAGTTGACCGGACCACGCCGCGTCATTCGATCGAAATGCCAGCCGCCTTCACCACGGCACCATACCGATCCAGGTCCCGCTTGATTTCATCGCGGTATTGCTCGGCAGTTCCGGGTGTGGGCTCGATGCCCATTACACGCAATTTCTCACGCACGGCGGCATCGTTCAGCACCGCGTTCAGTTCTGTGTTCAGGCGCGTGATCACCGCCGCAGGCGTACCCACCGGTGCCAGCAGCCCCACCCACGAGTTGACAACAAAGTCCGGCACACCGCTCTCCACAAACGTAGGCACATCGGGCAAGGCGCTGGTGCGCTGCGCACTCGACACCGCAATGGCATTGAGCTTGCCGGACTTGATGTGTCCGTGAGCGCCCGCCACCGCCGTGTACACCAGTGGAATCGTTCCCCCCAGCACGTCGGTCATGGCTTGGCCACCGCCCTTGTAGGGCACATGGGTCAGGTTGGCGCCCGTCCGGATTTTGAGCAATTCACCGGCAATGTGGGGTGTACCACCCGTCCCCGAGGTTCCAAACGAGAGACCTCCTTGTTGGGTCTTCGACAAGGCAATCACATCGGCCAGGCCCTTCACCGGCACGCCAGGGTTCGCCACGAGCACCAGGGTGGCATCGCCAATCTTGCCGACTGGCGCAAAGTCTTTGGCCGTATCAAAAGGCAGTTTCGAAAACACATGTGGATTGATCACCATGGTGCCGTCAAAGCCCAGAACCAAGGTGTAGCCATCTGCTGGCGCAGACTTGGCCAGCGCCGTGCCAATGTTTCCGGAGGCTCCCGGCTTGTTGTCCACCACGATTTGCTGGCCGAGGCGCTTGCCAAGACTTTCGGCAATCAGACGCCCGCTGGTGTCGGTGACGCCCCCAGGGGTAAACGGAACAATCAGCCGGAGGGGTTTGCTGGGCCAGACGTCCTGAGCGTACGTGGCCGCGGGCATCCCTGCCGTCGCGCCCAGGCACACCAGGGCTGACAGGGCGAGCAGCTTGCGCCGACATTGCAAGCCGGGCGCAGGCGGCACGTTGCCGTAGGGGATGAGAAATGGATGAGGCTTCATGTTTGTCTCCTTCGTGTTGTGTTTTGACGTCGTCATGTCGAGGGGGCGAAAGACTCCAGCGGCCACGCGCCTCGCAAGTCAGGGTGTCTCGGCGTACTGGCGTTCAAATGCCCAGACGTCCTCAAAACCCATGAGCTGCGTCAATTCCGCAAAGGGCATCAAGCCAGCGTCGCTGTTCACCGACGAGCCCGTGCGCTGAAACTGCGCATACACCGTCTTCATGGCCTGGGTAGCGGCGAGCAAGGCAGTGACCGGAAAGATGGCGAGCTTGTAGCCAATGGACTCCAGCTCGCTGTGCGACAGCACAGGCGTCCGTCCGCCCTCCACCATGTTGGCCAGCAGGGGCTTATCCACGGCATGGCCGATCTTTCGCATCTCTTCCTCGCTCTCGGGCGACTCGACAAAAAGGATGTCCGCTCCAGCACGGGCGTAAGCCTCTGCCCGGCGCAGGGCCTCATCGAGACCAAGGCTGGTACGGGCGTCCGTGCGCGCAATCACCAGGAAATCGGACGAACTGCGGCTGTCGACAGCGACGCGAATCTTGCGCACCATGTCTTCCATGGGGATCACCCGGCGGCCAGGGGTGTGGCCACATTTCTTGGGGTATTCCTGGTCTTCCAGCTGGATGGCTTGCGCGCCAGCAGCCTCGTAGCCCTGCACCGTGTGGCGCACGTTGAGCAAACCGCCATAGCCCGTATCGCCATCCGCAATCAGCGGGGAGCGGGCCATGCCTGCCATGGCTTTTACCCGCCCCACCATGTCCGAATACGTGGCCAGCCCGGCATCTGGCAAGCCCAGGTGCGAGGCCACCGTGCCAAAGCCCGTCATGTACAAGGCATCAAAGCCGAAGGTATCGGCCAGCCGCAGCGACACCATGTCGTACACCCCGGGGGCAATCACCAGCCCGGGCTGGGTCAGGCGCTGGCGCAAAGAGATAGGAGCGGGTATGGAGGGCTTGGAAGAAGGAGCAGATTCAGACATGGCAATGGAGTGATGTTGCAAACAGGGTGGTATCAAGGCAGCTATTGCACAGTACGTGCCAGCCCGTCCACCTGCCGTAAGCCATTGATTTGATTGACTTTGCCCGCAGCAACGTCGTACAGCAGCGGCGTGCATGTTTCACCATTCGCCCCAATGTTTCATATTTGTGTTTCACTCAAGAAAGAATAAAACGCAACGACCTGTCGTTGAAACGCTTGCACAGCCAACGCATCGTCCGCACAACCGTCCGCCCTATGCCAACCCCCGTCACACCACTTGCCAGCCGCCCCCGCCTTTGCTTCATGAGCTATCGCCAGATCCGGCTGATGGCCATGCCCATCGTGGCGGAATACCGGGACAGAGCGGATATCGAGGTGATCGACGGCAGCTTTGAGGTGGCGCTTGAGCTGGCCCGCCAGCGCCTGGACAGCGGGCTTGTCGATGTCTTTGTGAGCGCGGGGTCCAACGCCAGCCTGCTGCGCAGCGGGATCAGTGCCCCGGTGGCCACCATCCAGTTGAGTGGCTTTGACATCCTGCAGGCGCTTATCAAGGCGAGGGCAACGGCCGACCGCGTGGGCATCGTGATGTACGGCCACACGCTGCCGGAGCTGGAATCCGTCAAGGGCCTGCTGAACATCGACATCCACCAGTACGCCTACCAGACGCCAGACGCGGCCCGCGCGTGCATCCGCCAGCTGCATGGCGATGGAATCCGCGTGGTCGTGGGCTCCAGCCTGGTGGTGGAACTGGCAGAAAACGCAGGCCTCGTTGGATTGCTGGCGTATTCGCATGCCAGCATCCGCCAGGGCTTTGAAGACGCCCTGGAGCTGGCGCGGGTGGCGCAGCTGGAGGCCGGGCGATACGAACAGCTCAACACGGTGCTGCACACGCTGCAAGAGGCGGTCCTGGCGGTGAATCAGTCCGAACAGATCATTGCCATCAACCCTGCAATGCAACGCATTTTGGGCCTGGTGCGTGCGCCGCGCCTGGGTGAACCCCTCGCGTCCGTCACCACCGATCTGTCGCTGCGCGAGACGCTGGAGGGCGGCCAGCCCGAACATGGCGCAGTGCTGCGCCTGCAAGGCCGCGACTGGATTGCCAATCGCACGCCCATTTACGAGGGCGGCCACACCACGGGTGCGGCGCTGACCTTGTACGACGCACGCACCATCCACGAGGCCGATAACAGCCTGCGCATTCAGCACCGCCGCAGTGACCACGCTGCGCGCCACCGCTTTGAAAGCTTGGCGGGGCAAGCCCCCGCGTTTTTGCAAGCCATCGCCAGAGCCCGCCGGTATGCCGCCACCGACTTCAGTGTCCTGATCACCGGCGAGAGCGGCACCGGCAAAGAACTCTTTGCACAGGCCATGCACAACGCCAGCCAAAGGGCGCGTCGCCCGTTTGTCGCCATCAACTGCGCGGCGTTCCCGGAAACGCTGCTCGAAAGCGAGCTGTTCGGCCACGAGGAAGGCGCTTTCACCGGTGCGCGCCGCGGCGGCAAGCGCGGGCTGTTTGAAGCAGCCCACACGGGAACCCTGTTTCTGGACGAAATCGGCGACATGCCACTCACGCTGCAAACCCGCTTGCTGCGCGTCTTGCAGGAGCGGCGCATCACCCGCTTGGGGTCCGTCACGTCCATCCCGGTCGATGTGCGCGTGATAGCGGCAACCCACCAGCCACTGCTGCAGATGGTGAATGCGCGCCAATTCCGCCAGGACCTGTACTACCGCCTCAACACCCTCACGTTGGCATTGCCTCCGCTGCGGGATCGCAAGGGCGACGTCCAAGTCTTGGCTGCGCGTTTGCTGGCCCACAGTCTGAGCCGGGTCGGCGTGTCGGGTGTCACCGCCGCTGAGGTGTTGGCCCAATGGGGAGGTGCCATGGAACAGCACCCATGGCCCGGCAACGTGCGCGAGCTGGAAAACATGTGTGACCGCATCGCCGTTTGGCTGTCTCAGTACCGGCATATCGACAAGGTGGAGTGGAGCGAGCTACGTCACGAATGCCCGGAACTCCTTGCGGCACGGCCAGACATCGAACAGGCCCTGGCTGCTCTGGCGACACCGGAGCACCAGCCAGAACAACCCGATCGGCACACACAGGCCCTGGCTGCGCTGGAGCGCCATGGCGGACGCACTGGTGCAGCCGCTGCAGAGCTGGGGATCAGCAGGTCGACGTTCTGGCGATGGTGTCGGAAACCGGCTCACAAACCGTCTGAACTTGCGCGCGCACCTGCCCACGAACGGTCATCCGATGAAGATGGGGCGTGATGGCGGGCTGCCATAACACGCCACTGCCCTCAACATCGTCCCGCCGCAGCACTACCCCTTGCCCCGCAGCTCCGTCTTCAACACCTTCCCATAGCTGTTCTTCGGCAACGCCTCCACCCACCGGTATTCCTTCGGTCGCTTGAACCGCGCAATGTGCTCCAGGCACAGCGCATCCAGCACGGCATCGGCCACCGCACCGCCCTCCCCCGCAACCAGGAAGGCCACCACTACCTCGCCCCATTCCGCATCGCGCTGGCCCACCACGGCCACCTCGCGCACCTGGGGGTGGAGCAGCAGCACCTCTTCCACCTCGCGCGGGTAGATGTTGCTGCCGCCGGAGATGATCACGTCTTTGGACCGGTCCTTGAGCGTGAGAAAACCATCGGCATCCAGCGCGCCCATGTCGCCGGTGCAGAGCCAGCCGTCGCGCAGGGTCTGCTCCGTGGCGGTGGGGTTGTTCCAGTAGCCGGGCATCACGGTGTCGCCGCGCACCACCACCTCACCGGTCTCGCCAGTAGGCACGGGCTGACCCATGGCATCGACCACACGCACTTCCACCAGCGACTGCGCCACGCCCACCGACACCATGCGCTCGGCCCAGCGCGGGTGGTCGCGGTCGGCCAACTGGGCGCGCTGCAGGGCGGTGATGGTCATGGGGCTTTCGCCCTGGCCGTAGATCTGTGCAAAGCGGTTTCCCATCACGGCCAGGGCGCTGCGCAGGTCGTCGGCATACATGGGGCCGCCGCCGTAGACGATGGTCTTGAAGCCTGAGACGTGGGCACCCGTGGCACGCACATGGTCCACCAGGCGGTGCACCATGGTGGGGGCTGCAAACAGCGTGAGCTGGCCCACGCTGGCCGCGAGCTGCACCAGTTCGGCCGGCTCGAACCCGCCCGACAGCGGCACCACATGCCGCTCGCCGCGCAGCACCTGGGCGTAGTTGTAAAGCCCCGCGCCGTGCGACATGGGTGCGGCGTAAACCATGGCGTCGCCGGGCAGGATGTCGTCCACATCGGTGAAGTAGCAGGCCGTCATGGCCAGCAGGTTGCGGTGGGTCTGCATCACACCCTTGGGTCGACCGGTGGTTCCCGAGGTGTAGAACAGCGAGGCCACGTCGTGCGGCGCGCGGTCGCACACGTCCATGGGCGTGTGGGCGACTGCGGCGCGGTATGCGTCGGAGCCGAAGACCAGCACCGCGTCCTGCGGCGCCCCGGCCTCGCGCACGGCGGTTGCCAGCGCTTCAGAGGTCAGCACCACACGCGCGCCCGAGTCGGTCAGCACGTAGGCGAGTTCTTTGGCATGCAGCTTGTAGTTGACCGGCACCGACACGGCCCCCGCCCACAGGATGGCGTGCAGGGCTTCCAGGTATTCGGGCGCATTGGCGGCGTAGATGGCCACGCGGTCGCCCGGGGCCACGCCACAGCGTGTGCGCAGATGGGCGGCCAGCGCGGCGGTGCGGGCAGCCAGCGTGCCGTAGCTCCACAGCACCTGGTCGCCATGCAGCAGCGCGGGCTGGTGGGCGTGCAGCAAGGCGCTGCGGCGCAGCAGGTGGGCGATGTTCATCGGGCGCGCTCCAGAATGCTCACGTAGTTGGCCACGGCCGAGCCGCCCATGTTGAACACGCCCGCCAGGGTGGCACCCGGCACCTGCAGGTCGCCCGCCTCGCCCAAGAGCTGCATGGCCGACACCACATGCATCGACACGCCCGTGGCGCCGATCGGGTGGCCCTTGGCCTTGAGCCCGCCCGACGCGTTGACAGGCAGGCGGCCGCCGCGCAGCACGGTGCCGTCTTCCAGCAGGCGGTGGCCCTGGCCTGCGGGCGCCAGGCCCATGGCCTCGTACGTGAGCAGCTCGGCGATGGTGAAGCAGTCGTGCACCTCGGCCAGCGACAGGTCGTGCACCGCGCACCCTGCCTGCTGCAGCGCCTGCTGCCAGGCGCGTCGGGGCCCTTCAAAGTCCACCACACGGCGGCGCGCCATGGGCAGGTAGTCGTTGACCTGCACCCGCGCCCGCAGGCGCACGGCGCGGGGAAAGTCGCCCACCGCATCATCGGCCGCCAGGACGAGCGCCGCTGCGCCGTCAGACACCAGCGAGCAGTCCGTCTTGCGCAGGGGCGCGGCAATCATCGGGTTGCGGTCGGACACGGTGTTGCAGAACTCAAAGCCCAGGTCCTTGCGCATGTGGGCCCAGGGGTTGAGCGCGCCGTTGGCGTGGTTCTTGGCGGCGATGCGTGCCAGGGTGGCCGAATGGTCGCCATGCGCGGCAAAGTAGTCCTGCGCGATGGAGGCAAAAATGCCCGGAAAGCCACCGGGCGGACTGCCCGCCTCGCCGGAGTAGCCGCAGTCGCCCAGGATGCGCGTGGTCTCAGCGCCAGAAACAGCGGTCATCTTTTCAGCGCCGATGACGAGGGCAACCCGGGAGCGGCCGGCTTCGATCGCGTCACACGCGGCATAGAGGGCCGCCGAGCCCGACGCGCAGGCGTTCTCCAGCCGCGTGGCGGGCTTCCACCGCAGGGCGTCGTCGCACTGCAGGGCCAGCGACGAGGCAAACACATCGGGCGTGAAGCCGCCGTTGAGGTTGCCCAGCCACACGCCATCCACCGCTGTGCCGTCGATGCCCGCGTGCTGCAGGGCCTCGCGGCCCGCGCGGGTGATGAGGTCTTCCAGGCCCATGCCGTCCAGCCGTCCAAACGGCAAATGCGCCCAACCCACGATCGCTGCACCCATGTCCATCCTCCGTTGATGTGCGCCAAGACGGCGCGATGGCAAGCACTGTAGGCAAGCGATGGCCCTCCGCACAGTCGCCGAACTACCCAAGGGAAAACCCGAAGCCCTGGCGCCACGCACAGCCCGCGCCATCAATCCCCCACACGCTGTGGCGTTGAAACCGCATTGCCTAGACTGCACCTAAGAACCTGTTCACAAGCCACCGCACAACACACTGCAAGCAGTGTGCAACCCCTCCCACCCCTTTTTTCCGCACGACGACCATGACCCTGGACCAGCAAAAATCCATCCTCACCATCGCCCTTCTGGCCGCGTTTGCCGATGGCAACAAGGACGATGCCGAACGCGAAGAGATCCGCCGCATTGCCGAGTCGCTCGCGGGCGACGGGGGCGTGGCCGACCTGCCGCGCATCTACCAGGACGTGCTGCTGCAGCGCACCAGCGTGCAGGCCGCCGTGCAGGGTCTGAGCGAGCCCATGCACCGCCAGCTGGCCTACGAGATGGCTGTGTGAGTGTGTGATGTGGACGGCCGCCAGACCGCGGCGGAGCGCGAGTTTCTGACTCGCCTCAAGGCGGCCCTGCAGCTGGGCGACCCGCAGACGGCAGCGTTTGACGTGCAAGCCGATGCGCTGGTGGACGTGACCGAAAAGGCCGTGCCGATGGCGGTGCCGGTGGCCACTGCTGCTGCGCCTCTGGCCGCAGCAGTCGGTGCAGGTGCCTCGGACGCAGAGCTGGACAAATCCATCCTGAACTATGCGCTGCTCAATGGCGCGCTGGAGCTGCTGCCGCAGTCATGGGCGTCGATGGCCATCATCCCGCTGCAGGTGAAGATGGTCTACGGCATTGGCAAGGCGCACGGGGTGGAGCTGGACCAGGGCCACATCAAGGAGTTCATCGCCGCTGCCGGCGTGGGCATGACGTCGCAGTACCTGGAGCAATTTGGTCGCAAGCTGCTGGGCGGCCTGTTGGGCAAGGTGGCGGGCCGCACCATCGGCGGGCTGGGCGGCGCTGCCACAGGCATAGCGTTTTCGTTTGCCACCACCTACGCGCTGGGGCAGGTGGCCAAGCGCTACTACGCAGGGGGCCGGGTCATGAGCACGGCCATGCTGCGCGAGACCTTTCAGGGCCTGCTCACGCCCGCCAAGCAGCTGCAAACGCAGTACTTGCCACAAATTCAGCAGAAGGCTGCGACGCTGGACGCGGGCCAGATCATGGCCCTGGTACGGGGCAAATAGCGAACGCTATTTAATTGATAGCTGCTTGCGCATATTCGACTAGCGCTTGCAGCCGATTTGACTCAAAACCCGTCCCACAGGCACGCAGTGGCCTGCTCGGACGCCCCGCAGCGCGCCACCACGCTGCGCGCACTCGTTGCCGCCGCGCAGCACCTTGCGATTCGGCAGGTAACACACCGCCCGGTGCATGACAGAATCCGACCATGCTCGACCACACGGATCCTGTCGCCTCCATCATCCCGGCCATGTCGCTCGATTCGCCGTCCGACAACGCCATGGCGGCCATGTCGCGGCTGGCCCTGGGGCCCGTGAACACGGACTACTACCTGAAGGTGTTCGAGCGCTTTGACGACACGGGCCGTACGACCACCACCTGGAACTGGGCCGCCTGCCTGTGCACCCTGAACTGGATGCTGTTTCGCCAGCTGTGGGGCGCCGCGCTGGTCTATGTGGCGGCAGCCGAGGGGCTGGCACTGATCGTGTTTGGCGTGGGCCGTTCGTTTTTGCACTGGCCCGTGGGCATCGAACTCGGGGTGCTGGGCGCCTTTGCGGTGCTGGCCTTTGCCGTGCCGGGGCTGTACGGCAACGCCATCCTGTACGCCGACATCCGCAAGCGCATTGCGCGCGCGCTGGCCGCGTCGCGCACCGTGCCGGAAGCCTGCGCGCTGCTCGAAAAGCAGGCCAGCTCGCGCAAGCGGCTGCAGGTGCTGGTGCTCGCAAACGTGGTGCTGGGCCTGGCCGCACTGATCGCCTACCTGGCGCTGTCGCCGTCGGACGTGAAGCCCCTGGCGCTGGAACCCGCCGTCACGGTGGCGCAGGCCACGGCAGCGGCCCAGGCGGCATCTGCCACCAAGCCCGTGGGTGCCTTGCCGGTGCCGGAGGCCGAAGGGGCACCCACACCGCCAACGCCAGCCCCTGAAGTGG
>NZ_QAIM01000480.1:13085-14738 GCF_003061035.1 Acidovorax sp. HMWF018 | reverse complement strand
CACCGCCAACGCCAGCCCCTGAAGTGGCAACAGAACCACCGCCAGCGCCCACACCCGCGCCCCAGGCTGCTGCTGCAGCAGCAGCCCCCAAGCCTGCGCTTGCGCCTGCACCTGTGGCGTCGGCACCTTTGGCTGTCGCGCCCGCTCCTGCCGCCACTGCCGTTCAAAAATCGGCCGAGCCTCCAGCTCCAGCTCCGTCCGCATCGGCCACGGCCGCCCCCCCAGCCGCCAAAGCGTCCACCCCCAAGCCAGCCATGCCAGCCGCGTCGACCCGCGCACCGACGCCTGCGGCCAGCGCCACCGCTACCGCCCCTGCACGCCGTGATGCCGCCAGCCGCGCAGCAGCCCCCATCAAGCCCAAGACACCGGCGGCAGCAGCGTCCGCCACCGCCGACACCGCGCTGCCCACGGTGGGCACTGCCCCGGGCTACTACATCAACGTGGGCCTGTTCGCCGAAGAAGCCAATGCCCGCAAGACGCAGGCGCGCTTGCTAAACGAAGGCCTGCCCGCGTTTCGCCAGGAGCTGAACAATTCCAAGGGACGCCGCATCCGCGTGCGGGTGGGGCCTTACGCCACCCGCGCCCAGGCCGATGCCGCGGCCGAGGCGATCCGGGCGATGGCGCTGGACGCCGTCGTCTTCAAGCAGTAGCACCCCCTGGACGCGGGGCGTAGCACTGTCCTACGCGCGCGAATGCCCGACGCCGACGCAGGGTCGCCGAGTCTGCAGGTACGCTGAGCCCAGAGCAACTTTGGGCGTATGCACCATGACGCGAAAGACCTCCCCGCACCACAACGCCACCCGCCGGTGGGCCACCCTGGCCGCGGTGGCTGCGGGCGCACTGCTGCTGACGGGCTGTGCCCCTTGGCGCATGTGGACGGCCGCCGACCTGGCCCGCGACGCGCGCCCCTACACCGCTCAGCCCCCGCAGCCGACGCGGCGTGTGCTGGTGGTGGGAGACAGCACCGCCGTGGGCACGGGTGCCAGCACCGCAGCAGACAGCCTGCCGGGGCGCATCGGCCAGGACCATCCCCAATGGCGCATCGACAACCTGGCGGCCAACGGCGCCAAATTTGGCGATGTGGTGCAGCAACTGGAGCGCGCTGGCGGCGGCTACGACCTGGTGCTGGTGCTGGCAGGAGGCAACGATGTGATCCGCTTCACGTCTGAAGACACACTGCGCGACCACGTACAGCAGGCCGTGGCGCTCGCGCGCCGCAAGGGGCAGCAGGTGGTGCTGATGCCTTGTGGCAACGTGGGCCACGCGCCCTTTTTTGTGCCGCCCCTGTCATGGGCCATGTCGCGCCGGTCCGAGGCGCTGCATGCCCTGGCGCGGGAGGCAGCCAGCGCGCAGCAGGTGCATTACGTGCGCTTGCTCAAGCCGCGCGACCAGGACCCGTTCGTGACCCGCAGCCAGGAACTGAACGCCGCTGACGGCCTGCACCCCAGCAGCGCGGGCTATGCGGAGTGGTACCGCGAGCTGGTGGCACAGGGCGCGTTGAACAGCCTCACGCCGTAGCCCCCGTTACCCGTCCGTTGACTCGCTACGGGACAGCCACTGCAGCACGGCATCGATGACCCACTGCGGGTCATCCAGCGGCAGGTCGTGTCCCGCCCACGGATGCGACTGCAGCGGCAGCCCCCAGGCCTGCGC
>NZ_QAIM01000480.1:10526-13075 GCF_003061035.1 Acidovorax sp. HMWF018 | reverse complement strand
CCCCAGGCCTGCGCAATGGCCTGCGAGCATTGGCGGGACACCAGGTGGTCTTTCAGGCTGCCCAGCAGCAGCACACGGTCCACCGGTGCGGCTGCCGGCGCGCGGTACCGCGCGGCCGCCACCAGCTGGCGCAGGGCATTGCGGGCCGACACCGGCCGTTGCCTGCGCACCGCAGCCCACTGCGCCACCACGTCAGCGGCGGCGGATGGTGCGCTGCGGCTGGTGATCTGCCACACCACCTGCTCCGCAGCTTCCGCAGATCGCCACCGCCAGGCCAGCCGCAGCAGCGGTGCGATGTTGTGCAGCTGCAGGCGGTGCCAGAACGGGCTGAACGGGCGCAGGCTGGTGTTGATGAGCACGCACCCCGCCACCTCGTGGGGCGCCACGCGCGCCCATTCGGTGGCCACCATCGCCCCCAGCGACATGGCCAGCAAGTGGTAGGGCGGCGCCACGGCACGCTGCGCCAGCTCTGCACGGCAGGCTTGCACCATGCCTTGTACCGACAAGGGTGATGTCAGATGGTGGAACTGGCCGTTGCCTGGCAGGTCCAGCGCCAGCACGTCATCGCCCGGCACCGCTTGCGCAAAGCCCTCGGCAAAGGCGCCCCAGTGCGCGGCCTCGCGCGTCAGCCCGCGCAGCAAGATCCATTGGCGTGGTAGGCGCACTGGCATCTCAGTACCACGCAGCCAGGGCATCGGCACGGCGCTGCGCACGCTGATCGGGCGCTGGCACCCAGCGTGCGTGGCTGCAGGCCGCGCGCGACAGAAAGTCCAGCAGCGACAGGTGCCGCCGCAGCACCCGCTGCTGCCGGTGGTTGATGAGCGGATTGAAGATGCCGTTGCGCGAGAACAGCTGGCGGGGGTTCTTCTTGATCCACAGCCAAGAGCCCATCTCCAGCGTGAGGGGCAGGAAGGTGTGTGCGGGCACATCGCGGCAGGCCTGCAGGTACAGGTGGTCCCACAGGTCGCCATGGGCCAGGTACTGCGCGCTTTGCGGCTCGATGATGTACTGGTGGTTGCTGTGCGCCTGCAGAAAGATGTCTTGCAGCGCATGCAGCTCGGCCAGGTGCGGAATGGGCCGGCGGGTGTGGGCAAACGGGAACCAGAGCCGGTCCTTGACCCCAAAGCCCGAGTGGCAGTCCAGCGCAATGCTGAACGGCCGCGCCAGCAGCTGCTGCGCCACCACGTCGCACAGCGCCTGGCTCTCGGCCTCCATGGGCTCGCCCAACCTGCCCCGGTACCAGGGCAGGCCCGCGCTCACGCGCTGCCCGCCAATGCCCCAGGGCACCGGGTCCACTGCGTCGACGGGCGCATTGCGCATCAGGTCCACCCCGCGCGGGTTGGCGCGCGTGGCAGACCACATGCCGCCAGGGTTGACGATGGGCATGAAGACCAGGCGCACACGCTCCAGCTGCTGGTGCAAGGTGGTGTCCCACTGCAGCCGCATGACCACGTTTTGCAGGTAGGCAATGACCACCTCGGCACCAATGCGTTCCAGCCCATGCACGCCGCCAAAGAATCCGACGGCGGGCACGTCCAGCGCCGGGTTGCCCAACCCAATGGCGTAGATGGGAAATTGCGTGCCCGATGCCACAGACACCCGCTGGACGACCTGCACCTGCAGATGGGGCGCCCCCAGGTCCAGGATTTTTTCCAGCGCCGCAAGCTCGGGCAGCATGTTCAATGGGTGAGGGTAAGTCGGTGTGTGGAGCACGCCAGAGCGCGTGCCAGGCAGTGAGGATAGCGCCCGGGGCCCAGCACGAACAGCGCCGCGGCCAACCTGTGGGGTTTGCGCGAACCGACGCGAAACCGTCACACAAGGGCGCTACCTTGCCTGCAGTCACCACCCTTTGGAAGAGGCGCAACATGCTCTGGAAATTGTTCGGACTGCAGCGGCTGCTCGATGAGCTGTTCGATGAACGCGGGTGGCTGAGCCTGGACCTGCCCCGCACCACCGGCTGGGACCACGATGATGTGCCCGCCATCGCGCAAGACTGAGGCCTACCGCTGGGCCATGGGCTGGGCGATGCTGGCCTGTGCACTGGCCTGGGGCGTGGTGGAGTTTCTGGCCCTGCAGCGCGCGCGCTGGCAGCTGTGGCGCGAGCGGCTGCACACGCCTGCCCACCACTAGCAAGATCGCCATGAGCGACCGGCCGCAGGACCTGCACGAAGAGGTGGCCAACAGTGCGCTGCACGGTGCTGCGCTGGTGGGCGCCTGCCTTGCCGTGCCACAACTGCTGCAATCAGCCCCCGCCGCGCATCCCGCAGCCATAGGGGGTGTGCTGGTGTTTATAGCCACCATGGCGCTGCTGTATGGCGCGTCCACCCTGTACCACGCGCTGCCGCCGGGGCGGGCCAAGCAATGGGCGCTGCGGCTGGACCATGCGGCGATCCACCTGTTCATTGCGGGCAGCTTCACCCCGTTTGCGTTGAGTGCGCCGGGCCACACGCACCATGTCACCGCCCTGGCCCTCGTCTGGCTGGCGGCCCTGGCGGGCTGCTGGCTGCAGCTGCGCACAAGGCGCACTGCGCCCTGGCTGTCCACGGCCT
>NZ_QAIM01000480.1:9973-10363 GCF_003061035.1 Acidovorax sp. HMWF018 | reverse complement strand
CCCGCCGTGAGTGCCGCCTGGCTGGTCATCGGCGGGGCCGCGTACACGGCCGGTGTGGTGTTTTTTGTGATGGACGCCGTAGTGCGCTACGCCCACGCCGTTTGGCATGGCTGTGTCATCGCAGGCACGGGCTGTCACGTGATCGCGGTGCTGGGCCTGCAGGCGGCAGCTTAGCCACGCAGACAACAAGGGGGCGCAAAGCGCGCTCCTGCAACGACCTCGCGGGCCCTGCGCAAGCAGTTGGCACCGCACCCATGCGACGGCTGCAAACACCTGCGGCACGCAGGCCCTATCGCGTCTGGCGTTATCGCACCTAAAATCACGCAGGTCCTCGCCCGCAGAGGCAGGGCCCATCGTCATTCCAATCAACGAAAAAACATCATGGCAACT
>NZ_QAIM01000480.1:0-9963 GCF_003061035.1 Acidovorax sp. HMWF018 | reverse complement strand
CCGCTCCCGCCGTCAAGCCCGTGGCCGCTGCTGCCGCCCTGAAGCCCATCAAGGCTGCTTTCAACAAGACCACGCTGGTTGCCCATCTGGCCGAACAGTCGGGTGTGGAGCCCAAGGCCGCCAAGGCCGTGCTGGCTGCGCTGGAAGCCGCCATCCTGGGCTCGGTGCACAAGAAGGGCTCTGGCGAGTTCACGCTGCCTGGCGTACTCAAGATCGGCCTGCAGCAAGTGCCTGCCAAGAAAAAGCGTTTTGGCAAGGACCCGTTCACGGGTGAAGAGCGCTGGTTCCCCGCCAAGCCTGCTTCGGTCAAGATCAAGACCCGCGCCCTGAAGAAGCTCAAGGACGCAACCGCCTGATGCACCCAGCGCCGCAAGGCGCCTGCTTCAGCACCAGGGGCCGCGAGGCCCCTTTTTCTTTTGGCGGAACCCGCAAGGGTGCGCGACGACGCCTCCCCTACACGCCCTGGGCCCCGCGCAATCAGGCCCTGATGACCCATGGCGCTGCAGGGTGGGCGTACAACGCCTGCACCGCCGCCGCGCGGCGTGACAGCACCGCCCCCTGGTTGATGTAGCCCTTGTCAGTGATCTCCCCGGCGTCTGCATCAGGCGCCATGTCCATCACCATGGCCCGTGTGGGGCATTGCGAAGACCCAGCGCCCGCATCCCGGCGCGCGCGCATCACGGCCTGCAATGCCTGCTCCAGCCGCTCAGCGTCGGCCGCACCGGCCGCAGACGGAAACACCAGCATGCCCACCTCATCGCGGTCATGCCCGGTGAGCACGATGTCCTGGACCAGCGGCGCCAGTTGCGACACCAGCTCCACCCGCAACGTGCCCACCGACACCCAGCTGCCGCTGGACAGCTTGAAATCCTCCGCCACGCGCCCGTTGAAGACCACGCCTTTGTCTGGCTGCTCCGCGTCCACCAGATAGCCCGCGTCGCCGATGCGGTAGAACCCCTCGTGATCGAACGCAGCCGCCGTTTCGCGCGGCGCATTGCGGTAGCCTGCAAACACCGACACGCCACGAACCCGCATCTCCAGCTTGCTGCCGTTGGGCACCAGCTTCAGCTCCAGCCCTGGCAAGGGTGCACCAATACAGCCCGCGCCTTCAAGGTGCCAGTGCGCGGTGGTGACGGCCGGCGCTGTCTCGGTGGACCCCCACGATGTCGTGAGCCACAGCGGCTGGGCGGGGCGCACGCGCCGCGCAACGGCCTGCAGGCGCTGCCAGGTCGATGGAGCCAGCGCCGCCGCCGCATAGAAGGCCAGCCGCATGCGCGCCAGCACGTCGGCGGCCAGACGGTCGTCGGCCTCCAGAAACGGCAGCAGCATGTCAAAGCCCCGAGGGACGTTGAACAGCATGGTGGGCTGTACCTCGCGCAGGTTGCGCACCGTCTTGTCGATGAGCCCCGGCACCGGCCGCCCCTCGTCGATGTAGAGCGTGCCGCCGTGGCACAGCACCATGTTGAGGTTGTGGTTGCCGCCAAAGGTATGGCTCCAGGGCAACCAGTCCACCAGCACTGGCTTTTCATGCTCCAGAAAGCGCCACGCCTGGGCCATCATCTGCTGGTTGGCGCAGAGCATGCGGTGGGTGTTGATGACCACCTTGGGCCGACCGGTGGAGCCGGAGGTGAGCAGGTATTTGGCATGGTCATCGGGCAGCAGCGCCTGCATGGCCTGCTGCACCTGGGGCGTTTCCTGCCCAGCGAGCAGATGCTCCCAGGGCAGCGCACCCGGACACGCGGAGGCGTTGCGGCTGAACACCCGCACGGCATCGCTGTCCCAGCCGTGCAGGGCTGCCGCATAGACGCTGGCATCGGACGCATAGACCAGGCTGGGCTCCAGCACCGTCAGCATGCTGTGCAGGCGGCTGTGGTCCTGGGAGCGCGCATACGCGCTCGACAGCGAACAGGGGGTGATGCCCACATGCATGGCCGCGAGCATGAGGACCGCATGATCCACCGCGTTGTCGGACAGGATGGCAATCGGCCGCCCGGCGGGTAACCGCAGGTCCAGCAGCGACTGCGCCACGGCGCCCACCTGGCGGCGCAGTTGGGCATAGGTCAGGCTGCGCCAGCCTTCTGCGCTGTCGCTCCGCTCGGCCAGTGCCAGGGCATCAGGCGTCTCTTTGGCCCAGCGTTCCAGCCATTCCCCCACACAGCGGGCATAGGGTTGCAGCGCCATGGGAGAGCGCAGCGTGAAAGAACCATCGTCAAACTGGGTGCGCACAGCGCGCGCCGGGGCAATCTGGCGCTCGTCATCAAGAAAGGCTGGGTACATGGTGGGTTCTCGGGAGCGATGGAGGTTCAAACACTGAGGCGCGATGCCTCAGGCATCGAGATCGGGATCAGGTTGGCCGAGCAGCCCAGACGCCTGCTTGGCGCGCAACAGCTCGATGAGCAAGGCATCCCGCGCACGGGCCAGATCGCTGGCGTGCCTGTCACCCATCGCCTGCGCCACACCTTCGGCCACCCGGCGCTGCAAGGCTTCGGTCATGGACGGCGTGCCCAGGTCCTGCCACCAGCTTTCGATGGGACCGCCCAGGTGGGCCAGCAGGTGGGCTATGCCACCTTCGCCACCCGACAGGTGCAGGTTCATGAACGGCCCCATCAGCGCCCACCGCAAGCCGGGACCCTGGGAGATGGCTGTGTCGATGTCTTCCACAGTGGCTACGCCCTGGTCCACCAGATGAAAGGCCTCGCGCCAGAGCGCCGCCTGCAGGCGGTTGGCAATGTGCCCCTTGATCTCACGCCGCACGTGGATGGGACGCTTGCCAATGCGGGTGTAGAACGCCATTGCATCGGCCACCGCCTGGGGCGTGGTGCGCTCGCCGCCGCCCACTTCGACCAGCGGGATCATGTGCGGCGGATTGAACGGGTGGCCCAGCACCACGCGCCCGGGATGTGCGCAATCCTTCTGCATGTCCGTCACCGCCAGCCCCGAAGAACTGGAGGCCAGCACCACATGCGCCGGGGTCACTGCATCCATGCGGCGGAACAGGTCCACCTTGAAGTCGAGCCGCTCGGGCCCGCTCTCCTGCACAAAGTCGGCCTGCGCCAGTGCATCTTCCAGCCGCACATGAAAGTGCAGGCGCTCCTGGCTTGCCCCCGAGGCCAGCCCCTGCTGCGCCAGCGCCACCCAATGCGAGGCGACGGCGTCCCGCAGTCGCTGCTCGGCCCCTGGCGACGGGTCGATGGCCTCCACGTCCAGGCCCCGCGCCAGAAAGTAGGCGGCCCAGCTTGCGCCAATGGTGCCGGTGGCCACCACAGCCACGCGCTTCACGGTGTGTGCCATGGGGAACCTTTCAGGACTCTGCCGTGAAGCCGACCTTCTTCACCAGCGGCCCCCAGCGCTCATATTCGGCCTGTTGCGAGGCCAGCATCTCCGCAGGCGTAGAGCCCTTCGCGATGAGCCCCACCACGGCTAGGCTGTCCATGACGGCCTTGTCCTTGATCGCTGCGTTGATGGCGGCATTGGCGGCAGACACCACGGCTGCCGGCGTGCGGGCCGGGGCGTAAAAGCCAAACCATTCCTCGGTCGTGAGTTCTGGAAAGCCCTGCTCTGCAAACGTGGCGACCTCGGGCGAAAACGGCGACCGCGCCTGACCCGAGGTGGCGATCAGCCGCAGCTTGCCCGCCTTGTGGTTGGGAATGAAGTCTCCGCTGGGCGTGACCATCGACGCGATCTGCCCGCCCACCACATCGGTGACGCCCGGGATGGAACCGCGGTACGGCACATGCTTGAGGTCCACGCCGTTGTTCAAGCCCAGCAGCGCACCGATGAAGTGCGGCGTGGAGCCCGCTGCGGGTGAGCCGTAGTTCGCCTGCACGGGGTTGGCCTTGGCCCAGGCCAGAAAGTCCTTCACCGTCTTGACGGAGACAGGCACCAGCGGCCCCACAGCCAGACCATGGTGCATGACGGCGCCGATGGACACCGGCACAAAGTCCTTGGCCGGGTCGTAGCTCAGGCGGCTGTAAATGTGCGGGTAAATGGACGTGCACGAAAACGGCGACAGCGTGAGCACGCTGCCATCGGCGGGCGCCCCCTTGAGCGACTCCAGCGCGATGCGGCCGCCCGCGCCGGGCTTGTTTTCCACCACCGCGGGGTTGCGGGTGTAGGGCGATCCCGCCAGCTTCTCGCCCACCCTGCGCGCCACGCTGTCGCCCGCGCTGCCTGCGGGAAAGCCGTAAAAGATCTTGATCTGGTCGATGGTCTGCGCCCAGGCGGCCAGCGGCGACAAGGCCCCCAGCGCAGAGGCGCAACCGACGTGGTGCATGAACTGGCGGCGGGTGTGCATCATCATGTGTCTCCTGTGGATGGAGCCGTCATTATTTTTTTGACGCCCCTGCACATTCAGTCATCGCGATGACATTTGGACTCAGGGAATACGCGCACGCGCCTGTACAGCACACAGTGGCGCAGGAGACACTCTCACCATGTTGGTCAAACTGGCGCCCCCTACCCTCACCGATCTGCTGCTGCACTCTGCCTGGTTCCCGGCCCTGGACAGCGCCGCCCAGCAGCGGGTGATGGACGATGTGCGCGAGGTCGAAGTGCCCCAGGGCGGCGAGCTGTGCCGGCGCGGCCATACCCCGGTGCACTGGTATGGCGCCATCGAGGGGCTGCTGAAGTGGACTGTGACCTCGGGGGATGGCCGCTCGGTCACGCTCGGCGGACTGTCGGCGGGAAGCTGGTTTGGCGAGGGCACCTTGCTGCGCGGCACGCCCCGCACGGCCGACGTGATCGCACTGCGCCCCAGCCGCGTTGCGCTGGTGCCGATGGAGACTTTTGAATGGCTGCACGCCACGCAGCGCAGCTTTGACCACTTTCTGCTGCGCCAGATCAACGAACGCATGCACTGGTTTCTGGGTAACTTCACGGCCCACCATTTGCTCGATACCGACAGCCAGGTGGCCCGCGCGCTGGCAGGCCTGTTCCACCCCTGGCTGCACCCGGGCAGCGACACGCACTTGCAGGTGTCGCAAGAAGAAATTGCCAATCTCTCGGGCGTATCACGCCAGCGCTGCAACGCGGCGTTGAAGCGGCTGCAGGCCGCTGGCCTGCTGGAGATCGAATACGGCGGCATCACCGTGACCGACCTGGAAGGCCTGCGGCGTCAGGTGGAATAGCCCCTTTTTTTTGGCGTCACTGGGTGCATGGGCTACCGCCCGCTACTGCACCATCTGCCGCTATGTGGGCGAGTGGTGCGCTTGGATGAAGGCGACCGCAGCGGCCATCACCGCACCAGGCTGGTCACGGTGCGGAGAGTGCGCGCAGTCCGGCAATTCCAGCAACCGGGTGCCTGGCACACGCTGGGCAATGCCCCGGATCTGGGCCAGGGTGCCGTACTCGTCATCAGAGCCCTGGATGGCCAGCACGGGGGCGCGGATCAGGGCAACCTCTGGCTCGATGTTCCACGCACGGAAGGCCGGGTCCAGCCAGACGCGGTTCCAGCCCCAGAAGGCCGAATCCCCATCGTCGTGGTAACGCGCCAGCTTGTGGCGCAGATCGGTCTGTTCGTAAGCGTCCCGCGCGCGTTCGATGTTTTGCACCGTCACGTCTTCCACAAAGAGGTGCGGCGCCATCACCACCAGCCCTTGCACGCGCTGCGGCCAGCGTGCAGCCAGCAACAGGGCAATCGATGCGCCATCGCTGTGGCCGAAGAGCCAGGCGGCTTCCTGCACGCCCAGTGCATCGAGGAATGCGGGCACCACCTCGTGCGCCTGCTGGTGCATGAAGTCCACGCCCCACACCTCGTCCGCGCGCCGGGGGGTGGACCGGCCATAAGCAGGACGAGAGAACACCAGCCCCCGAAACCCGCCTGCATCGCACAGCTGGCGCGGGAAGTCCTTCCACATCGCCACGGAGCCCAGGCCCTCGTGCAGGAACACCACCAAGGGGGCAGTGGTGCGCTCGGGGGCTATCCACTGGTACTCGATATGGACCGTGCGGTTGCGCCAGCGCACTGGCACATGCTCAGTGCACCCCACGGGGCTGGGTGCAACGCCATTGGCACTCACGCCCGCTGCTCCCGCTCGCGCAGCCGAAATCGCTGGATCTTGCCGGTGGCCGTCTTGGGCAGCTCGGGCAAGAATTCGATCAGACGCGGGTACTTGTAGGGCGCCAGGCGTTCCTTCACAAAGGCCTTGAGTTCATCCGGTGTGACCGCCTGCCCATCTTTGAGCACGACAAACGCCTTGGTCTTGGTCAGGCCATCAGCATCCTGCGTGCCGACCACGGCTGCCTCCAGCACGGAAGTGTGCTGCATCAACGTGGCCTCCACCTCGAAGGGGGACACGTAAATGCCGCTGACCTTGAGCATGTCGTCGCTGCGCCCGGCGTAGGTGTAGTAACCCTCGGCATCGCGCACATATTTGTCGCCGCTTTTGGTCCACGCGCCCTGGAATGTCTCGCGGGTCTTGGCGCGGTTGTTCCAGTACATCAGCGCAGCGCTGGGGCCCTGGATGTAGAGGTCGCCAATCTCGCCCTGCGCCACCTCGCTGCCGTCTTCGCCGCGCAGGGATATCTCGTACCCGGGCACCGGTTTGCCCGTGGTGCCGTAGCGCACATCGCCAGGGCGGTTGGAAAGGAAGATGTGCAGCATCTCTGTCGAGCCAATGCCATCGATGATGTCGCAACCAAAATGGTCCTTGAAGCGCTGCGCGATCTCGGCCGGCAGCGCCTCGCCGGCGGACGAGCACATGCGCAGCGCCACCGCACTTCGGGAAGGCAGGCGGGGCGAGGCCAGCATGCCGGCAAAACCGGTGGGCGCCCCAAAGAACACCGTGGGCTGGTGGCGCGTCCAACGCTCGAACGTGGCGTCTGGCGTGGGTCGCTCGGCCATCAGCACCACTGTGGCGCCCACTGACAAAGGGAAGGTCAGGCTGTTGCCCAGCCCATACGCAAAGTAGAGCTTGGCAGCCGAAAAGCACACATCCTTGTCGGTCAGACCCAGCACCGCCTTGCCATACAGCTCGGCCGTCCACCACAGGCTGCCCTGCGTGTGCACCGTGCCCTTGGGCTTGCCCGTGGAGCCCGAGGAATAAAGCCAGAACCCGGGCTCGTCCGGGCCGGTGCGGGCGGGCGCAGTCAGCGCGGGGGTGCTGGCGATGGCGGCCTGCATGTCCACCGCCCCCGCACCCAGCGGGCCTTGCGGCTGCGACACCACGCAAGCACGCACCTCATGGTGGGGTGCCAGGGCCAGCGCCTCGTCCAGCACCGGCAGCAATGCACCGGAGACCAGCGCCGCCTGCGCGCGGCAGTGCGTCAGCATGTAGGCGTAGTCGTCGGGCTTGAGCAGGGTGTTGACCGCCACAGGCACCACACCCGCGTACAGGCAACCCAGAAACGCCACCGGCCAGTCGCTGGTGTCCAGCATCAGCAGCAGCACGCGCTCCTCGCGCCGCACGCCAGTGTTGGCCAGCACCGCCGCCAGCCGCCGCGCGCGGTCTTCCAGCGCGCTGTAGCTCAGGGTCCCCTGGTCGTCGATGTAGGCGATGCGGTCACCCCGCGCGCGGTTGAGAGCAAACAGATGCTCTGCAAAATTGAACTGTTCCGGAAGGCTGTTCATGGCGTGTCTCCGTCGCGATGGTGTTGTCGTTGTGGGTGGGGCTGAGAGGTCAACAGCCCAGCGCCGCGAGCACTTCGGGGCTGGCCTGCACCGCACTGCGCTGGTGGTAGAAGTCCAGCGCCCGCAAGCCACCCAGCTCAGCACCACCACCAGCCCGGCCGGGCCCCCCATGCAGCGACATGGGCATGACATTGCCGTGGCCCGTGTGCGCAGTGGCCACTGCCGGCGTCACCACATGCACACGGCCATTGCTCGCAGCCAGCGCTACGGCGGCCTGGGCCAGGGCCTTGTCGTCGGCGCCATAGAGCGAGGTCACCAGCGAGCCCTGGCCACGCTGCGCAAGGGCCAGCGCATGGGGCAGGTCGTTATAGGGCAGCAAGGTGGCCACCGGTCCAAACACCTCCACGTCATGAACGATGGAGGCCTTGTCGGCATCGCGCGCGCCCAGCAGCACCGGGCCGACGCAGGCGGCCACTGCAGAGTCGGCATCGACCAGCGGCCGCGTTCGGCCGTCATACACAAGGTCGGTATGGGCCCCCAGGGCGGCAATGCCTGCCTGCACTCCATCGAACTGGGCGCGGCTGACCAGCGAGCCCATGCGCACTTCCGGGTTGCGGGGGTTGCCCACCACCACGCGGGCCAGCTGGGCGCTGACAGCCTCCGCCACCGCAGCGTACGACGCAGTGGGGACCAGGATGCGGCGGATCGCGGTGCACTTCTGGCCTGACTTGACGGTCATCTCACGGACGACTTCGCGCACCAGCAGGTCAAAGGCCGAGCTGCCCGGCGCCGCGTCGGGCATCAGCAGCGCGGCATTGAGGCTGTCCGCCTCGATGTTGGCGCGCACCGAACGCTGCGCCACCGCCGGATGCGCCCGGACAACGCCCGCCGTCTCGGCAGAGCCGGTGAACGACATCACATCAAAGGGTTGCAGCGCATCCATCAGGCCCGCCGAGCTTCCCGCGATGATCGACAGCGCGCCGGCGGGCAACACCCCCGCGTTCACCACGTCCTGCACCATGCGCTGGGTCAGCCACGCCGTGGATGTGCCGGGCTTGACGATGACCGGCATGCCCGACAACAAGGCGGGCGCGGCTTTTTCCCACAGGCCCCAAGCAGGAAAGTTGAACGCGTTGATGCACAGCGCCACCCCTGGCCTCGGCACCTGCAGGTGCTGCGACTGAAAGACCGGTTCCTTGCCCAGCCTGACGGCATCCCCGTCACGCAGCACGCGCACATCGCCCAGCGCCTCACCCCATTTGGCGTATTGGCCGAGCGTGAAGATGCCGCCGTCGATGTCCACCGCAGAGTCCGTCTTGACGGTGCCGGAATTGGCGGTGGCGATGTCGTAATAGCTGTCGCGGTGCGCCTGCAGCACCTTGGCGACCGCGCCGAGCATGGTGGCCCGCTCACGATAGGTGGCAGCGCGTAGCGCAGCTCCCCCCTGTTCGCGGGCAAACGCAAAGGCCTCGGGCAGATTCAACCCCGTGGCGTCCACCCGCACCAGGGCGGTGCCCAGCACAGGATCGCGCAGCTCAGTGCCGGGCCCCGTTCCGTGTTGCCAGCGGCCGGCAACGTGGTTGGCGAGCAATTCAGTCATGCAGTCGATCTTTCAGAGCAAGAAAGTCAATAGGGAGCAGCGCTGGCGCCAGCCCTAGCGGGTGAACTGGATCTGCCCCTCGGGCAACAGGTACAAAACCAGCGCCCTGCCGCGCGCCACCGTAGGGTGGTGGGCACTGCCGGGCGGGTAGACGCACCAGCCAGCAGGGTGGCCGTCAAACAACGCATCGCCCTCCAGTGGCATGATCAAATCGATTTCGCCCTGCGGGTGGGTGTGGTGGGGGCCAGCAATGTTTTGCATGTCCACCACGTCCACAGAAAACCGGTGCAAGGCATCTTCGGGCTTGAACACACGGCCATAGCGGATGCCGCCGCCTTCGCGTTCACACAGCCAGCCTTCACGTGCGCCCTGAATGCACGCCTCCCGCAAGCGCTGGTAGGTCGCACTGGTGGGGCCGTGCGCGGTGTTCAGCCATTGCGCCAGAGCGGCATCCAGGGGTTTGCCAGCGAGCTGGGCGGTCAGATCAACCAAGGCTTCGTGAAACGCAGTTTTGTCGGACATGGGCAGTGGGTGCAGCTAGAGTCGGGGCCCAATCTGCACCGTTTTTGATCCACCGCCTTGCGCGCATCCAAAACATGCAGTATTTTGCCAATTGATGAACCATAGTTACCTCAAAGATCCATGTCAAGCACTATAGTGCATGAATGGCGTTTTCCCTGAGAAGATCAGGGCGCTCCATGAAAAGGATGGGTATGAATGAAACAGAAACGGCGGGGCTGCTCGCACCCGCCTCCGCGCAGGAGGGTGCGCAGTCATCGGCCGAGGAGCCCAAGAA
>NZ_QAIM01000479.1:12526-16798 GCF_003061035.1 Acidovorax sp. HMWF018 | reverse complement strand
CCTTTACCCGCCAGTTGCTGCAGGCCGACCCGGCCCGCTGGCTGCCGTTTGCCGAGCCCACGCTGGGTGAGCCCGTCGTACAGGCGCATGGCATCTCCAAAGCCTATGGTGCGCAGAAGCTGTTTGCGCCGCTGGACCTGGAACTGCGCAGCGGCGAACGCATCGCCGTGCAAGGCCCAAGCGGCACCGGCAAAAGCACACTGGGCAATGTGCTGCTGGGCCTGGTGGCGCCCGACACAGGCCGTGTGGAGCGCAGCGCCCGGCTGCGCCCGTATGCGTTCCAAAAGCTGTACCAGGACCCGGTCAGTTCGTTTGCTCCGCACATCAGCCTGGCCCAGTCGCTGCGCGACGCCGCCCGGCTGCACCGCTGCGACTGGAAGGCCGTGCAGCAGCGCCTGGCGCAGCTGCGCGTGCCCGAGGACCTGCTGGCGCGCAGGCCCGACCAAGTCTCGGGCGGCGAGTTGCAGCGCATTGCGCTGGCGCGCGTGCTGGTGGCGCAACCAGCGCTGCTGTTTGCCGACGAGCCCACCTCGCGCCTGGACCCCATCACGCAGCAAGAGGCTATACAGGTACTGCTAGATGCCGTACACGAATCCGGGGCTGCTTTAGTGTTGGTTACCCATGATGAGGTGCTGGCAAATGTCGTTGCAACGCACACGCTGCATATGCGCGAATCGCCTTAACAAATGACCAGACAGCCCGTTGTGGACTAAAGCGCAAACACGCCGAAGACATGCTCTGTCAATCGGCCACCGCTGACTGAAGAAACTGCGCCTCAAACACCTCGGCAGGCACCGGCTTGCTCAGCAGATACCCCTGGATCTCGTCGCAACCCAGCAGCGCCAGATGCCGGGACTGGTCCTCGGTCTCCACACCTTCGGCCACTACTTTGAGGCCCAGCGAGTGCCCCAGGTTGACGATGGTGGAGACCAGCGCCACGCCCTGCGGGCCTGAGGCCATGTTCAGGATGAAGGACCGGTCGATCTTGAGCGTATCGACCGGCAGTTTGGCCAGGTAGCTCAGTGACGAGAAACCTGTGCCAAAGTCGTCGATGGCAATGGTGATGCCCATCTCGCGCAGTGCATGCAGGCTGGCGGTGCTGTGCTGCACATCGTCCATGACCATGCTTTCGGTGATCTCCAGCTCCAACCCAGCGGCCGCCCCTGCGTCGTGGGCCACGGCGTCGCGCACCTCGGCAATGAAGCCCCGGTGCCGCAGCTGCAAGAACGACACATTGACGGCGACCCGCAGGGGCGCCAGCCCCGCCTGGCGCCAGCGCAGGTTGTCGGCCAGGGCCTGGCGCAGCGCCCAGCGGCCCACGTCGTAGATCAGGCCGGTTTCTTCCAGAATGGGGATGAACTGCACGGGTGGCACCAGCCCCCGGCGGGGATCGTTCCAGCGGATGAGGGCCTCGGCCCCGGCAATGGCACCCGTGGCCAGGTGCTGTTTGGGCTGGTAGTGCAGCACGAACTGGCCTTGCTCCAGTGCGTCGCGCAGGCGGCCTTCCAGGCTCAGGGCCTCCGCCACGCGGGTGTTCATCTCCGAGGTGTAAAACAGCAGGCTGTCTGCCGAGGCCTTGGCCTTGTTGAGGGCTGCCTCCGCGTTGCGCAGCAGGGTCTCTGCATCGGCACCGTCCATGGGGTACAGCGCGACACCGGCCTTGGCCGCCATGCGCAGCTCCGTGCCGCCCAGCACAAAGGGCGCATCAAAACAGGCGCGCATCAGGCCATCCAGGGCCAGCGCCACTGCGCCCGCATCCCGCGCGTCGGTCACGGCGATGCCGAAGCTGTTGACGCCAATGCGCGCCACGTCGTAGGCGTCGCCCGCCGCCTGTTGCAGGCGCTGCGCCACCTGCTTGAGCAGCTCATCCCCCTCCTGGCGCCCCAGGGTGTCGTTGACGAACCGAAACCGGCTGATGTCCATGAGCCCCATGCCCAGCAGCGCCTTGGCCCCTTCGCGCGGCCGCAGGTGCTGGCCGCTGCGCTCCAGGAACAGGGTGCGGTTGGGCAGACCGGTGATGTCGTCGTAGTACGCCAGGTAGTTCAGCCGCTCTTCCTTGTCGAGGTGGTCCATGGCAAAGCCGATGTCCCCCGCCAGCTCGGTCAGCAGGTGCATCTCGTCATCATCAAAGAACCCGGCTTCGTCTGCAAAGAGGGCGATCACGCCCACCACCTCGCGCGCCACCAGCAAGGGCAACACGGCCATGGATGCCACGCCGCGCGCAGCCAGCTCCTGCGGCACCAGAATGCGCGGGTCGCTCTGAATGTCTTCACACACCGCGGCCTGCTGGGTGCGCACCACGCTGGCACTCAGGCTTTCGCCCTCCCTGGGGGTTTCGCTGAGCCACAACCGGCGCCGCACATGCATGAGGAACTCCGCCCCGGCCCCGGCGAGCGCCACCGGCACCACCTCTTGCAGAGCATGGTCCACGCGGCCGATCCAGGCGATCTTGAACTGGCCGTGCTCCACCGCGACACGGCAGGCCTCGCGGAACAGCTCGTCGCGCTGGCGCACGCGCACGATCAAGGTGTTGATGCCGCTGAGCACGGCGTACACGCGGTTGAGCCGTTTGATGCGCCGCTCGGCATCCCGGCGCGCCGTGATGTCTTCTCCCAAGGCTGCCACCCCGGTCACCTGCCCGCCCACCGAGCGCAGTACGGTGTTGTTCCAGTGCACCAGGCGCCGCCCGCCAGAGCGGGTCAGTATCTCGTTGTCGTAGTGCCAGGCCGACGGCCGATCGGCCAGCACGTCCGCAAAAACACTGCGCACATCGCCCATCTCGGGTGGAACGAACAGATCGAACCAGTTGCGGCCAAACACCTCGTCGCGCTGCCAGCCCGTCAGGCGCAGCAGGTAGTCGTTGCAGTAGGTGATGCGTCCTTCGCAGTCAAGCATCAGCGAGATCATCTCGACCTTGTCGAGCATGTCGTTGAAGCGGCGGTCGCTTTCGTGCAGTTCTTCTTCGGCGCGCTTTTCCTTGGTGATGTCCTGGATGGTGTTGAACCAGCGGCCCTGCTCCCCACGGCCCGCCTCGTCCTCCAGCGGCTCCATCACCTGGCGCAAGTACAGCGGCTGGCCGTCGCCACGCAGGACCCGGTAGGTGAAATCCATGCGCGCGCCCAGGTGGGCAGCCTGCAGCGCATGGCGGCGGAACATGTCGCGGTCATCGGGGTGCACCAGTGCCAGCCAGTCGCGGGCCGACCGGGGCATGGCGCTTTCGTCCAGGCCCAGCATGTCGGGCAAGGTGTCGAGCCAGCTTTCGAAGGCGCCATCGGGCCCGCTGATGACGTGGGATATCTTGGCCAGCGCCTGGGCCCGGCGCAGGCTGGCCTTGTTGGCACGCAGCGCATCCACGGCCCGCTGGCGCTCTTGCACCTGCACCTGCAATTGGTCGGCGTGCTGCTGGATCTCCAGGTAGAGGCTGCCGTTTTCATAAATGCGGCCCACCTGCGCGCCCAGGATGGCGAGGACTTTTTCGTCATCGGCGCTGAAGGCATCGGCCCCCAGCTTGTTGGCCAGGCACAGCCAGCCATAGGAGAACGACAACGATACGATGGGTGCGATCACCGCCGTGTGCACCGGGGGATAGCCTGCGGGCAAACCCAGCGCCACAGGGTCGCCGCCGGCATTGACCAGGCGCTGCGGGCGGCGTTCGGCCCGCAGCTGCCCCAACAAGCCATGCGACACCACAGGCAGATCGAGCGGTCCGTTCTGCAGGGCCGGGTCCATGCCGCTGGTGCAGATGATGGCACCGTCGCTGTGCTTGCGCACCACGCACAACACGGCGTACTGCGCGCCCACCAGCTCGCGCGCACCCCGGCACACATTGGCCAGCAGCACCTGCGGGTCGCGCTCGGAGGCCAGTTGCAGGTTCAGATCAGTCAGCGCGGACAGGCGCCGGTTCATGACCTCCAGCTCGGCCATGTTGCCGGTGAGCTTGTCGGTCATCAGTTGCAGGTGGCGGGTCTGAAAACTGTGCTCCAGCGCCACCGAGGGCTGGTGGAGGATCTGCGTGAGCGCCTGCTCGATGGCGGCCAGGATGTCCTGCGGCTCGCAAGGTTTGAACAGCACCTGGGTCACGCCGCAGGCCTTGGCAAGGCGCAGGGCTTCTTCCTCGTGATAGTGGGCGCTGCAAAAGATCACCTGCGTGGCCGCCAGGCCGTGTTCTGAGCGCAGTTGCCGCACAAACTCAAAACCGTCCATCGTCGGCATCAGGATGTCGGAGATCACCAGGTCGGGGCGTTCGGCACGGACCACGGCCAACGCCTCGGC
>NZ_QAIM01000479.1:0-12462 GCF_003061035.1 Acidovorax sp. HMWF018 | reverse complement strand
GGTGGGCACCAGCCAAAAACGCCTCGATCTGCTGCACAAAGGTCTCGGGCGTGATGGGCTTGGACAGGTGTTCATTAAAGCCGACTTCGAGGGCCTTCTCGCGGTCGCCCGGCATTGAGAAGGCTGTCACCGCCACCAGTGGCACCACCCGCCAGCGTGGGCTGGCGCGCAGGCCGCGAGCCACCTCGTAGCCGTTCATCACCGGCATCTGCAGGTCGCACAACACAATGTCCGGACTCTCGGCCAGGGCCAGGTCCAGCCCCACGGCACCGTTTTCGGCCGCCAGCACGCGGTGGCCGGCGGCTTCCAGCAAGTAGGTGACCAGCAGGCGGCTTGCGTCATCGTCCTCGATGACCAGAATGGTGGCGGGATGGATGGTGGTTGTCATGCCTGGGGCTCCGGCAATTGCAGAGTGAAGGTGCTGCCCAAGCCTTCGGTGCTGTCAAAACCCAGGGTGCCTCCCAGTGCTTCGGCCAGCTTGCGGCTCAGGTGCAAGCCCAGGCCTGTGCCCTCATGGTGGCGGCGGTCCGCACTCTCGACCCGCGAAAACGCCTCGAACAGCCGGGGCTGCTCCTGCAGCGGTATGCCTGGCCCGGTGTCCTGCACCCGCAGCTGAACGGCGCGGCCGGTGGGCAGCAGCAACTCCTGCAGCACCACATCCACCCTCCCCTGTTGCGTGAATTTGATGGCGTTACCCACGAGGTTGATGAGAATCTGACTGAGCGCGCGCCGGTCGGTGAGCAGCAAGACATCCACCGGCGGCGCATGCACGGCAAAGGCCAAGCCCTTGCGCCGCGCCTCCAGTTCCAGTGTCGCAGACACTTCTTCGATCAGGGTCTTGCAGTCCACGGGCTCCAGATTCAGTGTGACCTTGTTGGCGCTGAGCTTGGCCACATCGAGCAGGTCGTTGATGAGCGAAAGCAGGTGCTTGGCACCGGTCTGCACGATGCGCAACTGCTTGTCCTGTTCAGCATTGAGCGGGCCGGGCAGCTTCATGAGCAGCGTGCCGGTAAAGCCAATGATTGCGTTGAGCGGTGTGCGCAGCTCGTGGGACATGCTGGCCAGAAAACGGTCTTTGACCAGCGCCGCGTTCTCCAGCTCCAGGTTCTTGTCGCGCAGCACCTGCTCGATGCGCTTGCGCTCCGTCACATCGCGGATGGCGCTGGAGACAAACAGGCCCTCCTCCGTCTCCAGCGGGCTCAGGCTGATCTCGACCGGAAACTCGCTGCCGTCCTTGCGCAAACCGTGCAGCTCCAGCCCTGCGCCCATGGAGCGGGTACGCGGTTCGGCAAAAAAATTGCGCCGGTGGTCGGGGTGGCGAGCGCTGAAGCGCTGGGGCACCAGCAACTCAATGGGCTGGCCCAGCAGCTCATCGCGGCTCCAGCCAAACAGTTTGACCGCCTGGGAGTTGACCAGCACGATGCGCCCTTCGCGGTTGACGATGACCATGGCGTCGGGTGCGGCCTCCAGCAGGTCCTTGAACTTCTGGTCTGCGCGCTTGCGGTCGGTGATGTCGCGGATGGCGCTCATCACCATGGTGCCCTCTTCGGTGTCGATGGGGCTCAGGCTGATCTCGACCGGGAACTCGCCACCGTCCTTGCGCAGGCCATGCAGCTCCAGCCCCGCGCCCATGGTGCGCGTGCGCGGCTGGCCAAAAAACCCGCTGCGATGGCCCAGGTGGGCACCCCGGTAACGGTGGGGTAACAACACCTCCACCGCCTGGCCCAACAACTCGGAGCGGGGGTAGCCAAACACGCGCTCGGCCTGCGAGTTGACGAGCACGATGCGCCCGGTCACGTTGACCATCACGATGGCGTCGGGGGTGGATTCGAGCAGGTCGCGAAACCGCGCCTCCAGCAGCTTGGCATCGCGCTGCACCTTGAGCTGGGTGACATCCTTCTTGCTCGACAAAAAGTACAGCACCTGCCCGGCCGCATCGCACACGGCCTTGGTCGATACATTGACATGCACCAGCGAGCCGTCCTTGCGGCGGCGCACAGCCTCCTGCACCGAAGTGCCCAGTCGCAGGGCCTCGGCACGGAAAAGGTCCTCTTCGTGTGCGCGGCCCTGGGGCACGATCAGGTCGAGGATGGAGCGCCCCTGCACTTCGGCCTGCGAATAGCCAAAGATCAGCTCGGCCGCCGGGTTCCACTCCAGCACCACGCCCTGGGGTGATAGCACCAGCAATGCATCGGGGTTTTGCTCCCAGTACCCGGCAGAAAAGTCAGTCGCCATGCAGCCCTCTCGCTTTCTGCTTCCTGGAGAGTCAGCTGCTCCAGGGACCTTCAACGCTCGCCACATTCGGCAAAGCACACATCAGGCTTATGCCAGCAATGCCGAAGCGTCAGGCCATCTTAGGAGGGAAAGATTCAAAAAGCCAACTCTGAATTGCCAGCGCGATCATGCAGGCTGTGGGAAAAATCGGGAAGCATGCAACAGGGGCTGATCAATAGCGCTGCTGCACAAAGTGGGCCTCACCATCTGTGGCGTTGCATACACTTTCCCCCGCTAGCCCCGGGGTGTGACTGTCATCGATGTCTGATCCATCCAACGATCTATGGTCGCAAGCAACACGGGCGCTTTGGCAAAACCATCCACCAGGCGGACCAGGTGCTCGCCATGTTTGCCCAGAAGTGCGGGAAAGCTGGTGATGCCCCAGCGACGCGCTTGCGCAAAGTCCCTCTGAGTCACCTGGAGGGTGGCATCGGCCACGAAGCACTCCTGCAGCCCTTGGGCATCCAACGCCTGTACCGACAGAGCCTGAGTCACTACGGCGACCAGCACTTCTGGATCGGTCGTGTCCAAGCCGTCGGCATAAAAAGCCTTTTGCAGCGCCCGAAAAATGGCCAACAGGTTTGCACCCGGCTGACTGAGCCGAGCGGCAACTACCGCGCGACAGACAGGCTCTGTGTCGTATACAAAGCCTCGCCGAGCCAGGAGGGCCTCTCGGTCAAAGCTCAGGCCTGTCTGTGCTTCCACCTTCGCCCAGTGAGACAACCTCAAGCGCTTGCCGGCATCGTCCAATACCTCAGTAGCCCCTGCACGCAGACCACCAGTGACGATGTCGAGCCGCATTTCGGGCAGCTGGGCAAGTGCCTCGGACAGTTCTTGTCCGAAGCCGTAGCACCATGAACACATGGGGTCTCCCACAAACACCAAGCGGTGTCGCTCGCTGGCGGCGGCGTTCATTGGCGCTCCGCCATTCGGCGCCCGAATGAAATCCCATATGCGGCTGGACGCGCCAGCAGCACCGGGTCGGCAGAAGGTTCGATGCCATCCGGCAGAGCCAGGGGATTGAAAAGGACGGGCTCGCAGATCGAAGACTCGGACAAGCTATCAATCACCAGACGCCCTGCAGTGACCTGCCGACGCTGTTCTGGCCACGCGACGGTCGGGTCGCTAGGATCGTCGGCGTCTTCAGCCAACTGCACCAAAAACCGGAAGGAAGCGGGTCCTCTGGCAAGTCGCTCCTTCAGCTCTGCCGCGAGAAAATCGTCGGGTAGCTGCATGCTCTGCTCCTCACTCAATCGCTGCTCTCCCGCCTCCGGCTCAAAACGCCAACGCACAAAGCGGCGTTGGTCATCCGGAGCCCGGAAGATGAATGCGTTCACGCCCCAATAAGGAGTCGTGACATAGCTCGCAGGCGCAGAACGCTCGGCCAGATATTTCCCCTGGCGCAACGACTCGGGGTGAGCCAGGTTGAATGCTGCCAAGCGTTCTGGAGATGGTTTGCCGGTCACCGGGTCCGGGACGCGGGATCGGACAAACGGAGCGAAGTCCGCCGGGTCCTTCACAAAATATACCGGAGCAGACAGGTTGGCCTGCATCCAGACTGCCCCATCGGGAAGGTCCAGCTTGAGCGACAGACCACGTGTTGAGCGGCTTTTGTCCGACGCGCCGGGATTGCCCCCACCCACCGAAAACCGAGCGAGGGCTGGCACTTGGGCTCCCGAAAAAGCAGTCGCTTTGCTCAGTGCTCGTGCCTCGGCAGTTCCGATGAAGAAGCCCTTCGCACACAGCCCCTTCGTCTGCGTACGACGCACGCCAGCGTGTTTGCCAAACAACGCCTCCAATGCGTCCACAGACTCTGTCAATGGTTGGGCTACTACCGCCATCGGCTGCCCAACGGCCAGCGCGAGCAACATGAGGTAGATGTAGTTTCTGAGTGCCACGCTCAATCCAGCCGCAGGCTCTGCTCCATGGCGAAGCACTGGTCCCAGATGTACACATCAAAAGCCGCCAGGCGAGAAGCCCACTTGGGTGTCAACGCGTTCACACATTGGGCCGCCACACGGTCTATGTAATTGTCAAAGACGGCCCAGGGGTTGGATTGGTCGCGGGCATCCATGCCCTCGCCCAAGGCCGTGTTCTGCAGGGCCTTGCCGGCAGCCTCTTTGAGATCTTGCAAAAACTCATGTTGCATGGCGACATCGGTCTTGGTACCGGCGCGTGCAACATGGCCAGAAACCAGCCAGTCGAAGTCCATCGACTTGATCTTCTCGACCTGCTTGAAGTAGCCCGGGATGTCCTGCGCCAGCGCAAGGCGTCTCCACGGCATCCATCCGGGAAAGATGACGTCCACCACCATCAACGTACGTTGCTCAGGTGCCAGGATGAAGATGTTCCCCGGCTCATGACCATTGCCGTGGTACGAGAGGTCCAGGCGCTGCCCGCCCACTTTGAGGGTGTACTTGTCGCGGAAGGTGACGCCGGGCAGCGGGCGTTTGGGATCACGTGCACGCGCCAGGATGGTTTGGGTTTCTTCGTGCGCAATGATCACAGGTCGGCGCGGCAGCGTGGCTAGCAACTCCCCTGCTGCACCGATGTGGTCAACATGGGCATGGCTATAAATGATGTGTGTGATCGGCTTGCCCGTGACTTCACGGATGGCTTTCGCGATAAATCCGGCCAGCGGGGGCGGTGCGTCAGCCAGCACTACGCCTTTTTCGTGCACCACGAACATCGCCTGGTAGACGTTGTCGGTCACCATGTACAGGCCGCGCCCCAGTTCCTGGATTCGATAACCCTTCGCGGGGTCAATGCTAGGTCCCTTGGCAGCTTCGGGGATTTCCATGTACTTGCCGGTGCGTGCTCCAATGGCCGCAATCGCGGGCATTCCATGGTAAGGCTCCGAAGCAGCACACCCTGGGGCCGCGCACTCTTGGTGAGCCGATGCGCTGGCAGAAAAACCCAGCAGCAATGCAGTGACGCAATACAGCGCCAGCCCGCCCACTGAAGAGAGAAACGGCTTGGAGAAAGGTCGAAGAATATTCATGTCAATCTCTGATGTCGTAATGAAAGACCTTGGAGACGATCTGCCAGCGTCCGTCCAGCCAGAGCAGCGTCAGCAGGTCGATGAAATGTTTGGGCGCGATGGAGCACTGGAGTTTGGCCAGTGCCGTCACGGGGCCTACCAGGTCGATGGAGAGCACGCGGTCGGTACGCGCTTGGCCGCTCGCCGCAGGGGCTGGGCGAGCATCCACCACCGGGAAGTACTCGTCCATGCGCCAGAAGATGGGTTGCTCTCCCACCGCCGTGGCGTACAGGGCCTGCGGATGAAACACCTTGGCCAGGCGCGTTGTGTCGCTGTGGTAAAGGCCGTCGAGGTACAGCTCCAGCACCGAATGGATGGCGGCAAAGTCAGCGGCACTACTCATTGCGCACCGCCTTTCTTCGCCCGCTCACGCAGCACGGTCACGGTTTCGCCCGCGATGCCCCAGTGGTCGGTATCCACTTCTTCGATCACAACAAAAGTAGTGGCAGGGTTCTTGTCGAGCACCTGCACGACAAGGTCGGTAGCACCCCGAATCAGTTGGGCCTTTTGCTCGCGCGATGCACCCTCGCGGGTGATCTGGATCTTGATGTAAGGCATGGGAGTATTCCTCAGGCTACGAGGCCTTCGGCTTGCATCGCGGCACGGACCTCGGGGCGGGCTGCCACACGCGCCATGAAGCTGCCGATGTGCTGCAGTTCCCCCAGGTCGATCTGCACAAACTTGGCCCAGCCGAGCACCACGAACAGATAGGCATCGGCGGCAGTGAAATCGCTGCCCGTGAGGTAGCTCTTGCCAGCCAGTTGTCCGTCGAGCCAGACCAGCTTCTTGTAAAGCACAGCAGCCAGCGCCTTCTTGGCATTGGCATCCACATCGCTGTGGAACAGCGGGGTGAAAGACTTGTGCAGTTCCGCCGTCACGTAGTTCTGCCACTCCATGACCCGGTAGCGCTCCAGACTGCCTGCGGGGGGCATCAGGGTGCGTGCGCCCGCCCGGTCCGCCACATATTGAGCAACTATCGGCCCTTCGGTGATCCGCGTCCCATCAGCAAGTTCGATCACAGGCACCTGGCCTTTGGGGCTGATGGCATAGAAGTCGCCGCCAGTGCTGGTGGTGTGTTTGTGGGTATCCACCTTCTCCAGCGTGAATGGCGTGCCGGTTTCGCGCAGAAGAATGTGCGTCGCCAGCGAGCATGCGCCGGGAGAGTAGTAAAGCTTGATCGAGTTCTGCATCTGGGGACTCCTTACGTCGGTGGTTGGTGATGCAGCAACTGTATTTCCGATGAAATTGACAATAAACTAGATTCATTTCAAATCACTTATTACATAAGAATCAACAATGAACCGGCAATTCGACAACCTTCGCCTGGGCAGCATTGAGTTGTTCTGCCTGACGGCGCAGCACCAGGGGTTCACTGCGGCAGCCAAGGCCACAGGACTCACGGCGGCTGCCGTGAGCCGTTCAGTGGCACGGCTGGAGGAGCGTCTGGGCGTGCGCCTTCTCATGCGCACTACGCGCCAAGTGCGCCTGACGGAGGTTGGGCAGCGCTATTACGACCAATGCCGCCAGGCGCTGACGCAACTCAGCGAGGCAGAGCGTGAGGCGTCGGGCCAGCAACTCAAGCCAGCAGGCCTTGTGCGGATGAGCCTGCCCACTTCGTACGGCCACCATCGCGTACTGCCTCTCTTGCCCGCGTTCAGCAAGAAGTACCCCGACATAGAGATAGAACTGCAGTTGTCCAACCGTAACGTGGACTTCACCGAGGAAGGTTTTGACCTCGCCATCCGCGGCCGAACACCGCCAGATTCGAGCCTGGTGGCTCGCAAGTTGGAGGACGCGGCCTTGATCGTTGTCGCAGCCCCGGGCTACCTGAAACGCCACCGCGCACCCGCTACACCAGACGAGCTGGAACGACATGAATGCGTGCAGTTCGTGCTGCCGAGCAGCGGGCAGGTCGTTCCCTGGTTGCTGGTGCACGAGGGCCAGACCATGGAATGGCCGACTAAGGGCAAGTTGCGCTGTGCTGATGACATCCTGGGTCAGGTCACGCTGGCCCGCGCAGGAGCAGGCCTGGTACAAACGTACCGTTTTCTGGTGGAGGAGGATCTGCGCAACGGCCAGTTGGTCGAAGTGCTGGCGGGGCATGCGGGCGCGTCACGCCCGTTCTCGCTGATCTACCCAGGCAACCGGCACATGCCCCTGCGAGTGCGGGTGCTCATCGACTATCTGGTACGCGCGCTGGGACACTGAGGCGCAAACAAAAAACCCTGGTCCGAATGACGCACCAGGGTTCTTCTTTTATGGAGACGTTTTGAACCGCCCCGAAGCCAAGGCGGATGCGACTACATGTTGTCAATCATGACCTGCCCAAACCCCGAGCAGCTGACCTGCGTGGCGCCTTCCATCAGGCGGGCAAAGTCGTAGGTCACCTTCTTGGATGCGATCGACTTCTCCAGCGAGCTGATGATCAGGTCGGCGGCCGCTGTCCAGCCCATGTGGCGCAGCATCATCTCGGCCGACAGGATCTCGGAGCCGGGGTTCACGTAGTCCTTGCCCGCGTACTTGGGCGCCGTGCCGTGGGTGGCTTCAAAGCACGCCACCGAGTCGGACATGTTGGCGCCGGGGGCAATGCCGATGCCGCCCACCTGTGCCGCCAGCGCGTCAGAGATGTAGTCACCATTCAGGTTCAGCGTGGCCACGACCGAATACTCGGCCGGGCGCAGCAGGATCTGTTGCAGGAAGGCATCGGCGATGCTGTCCTTGATGGTAATTTCCTTGCCGTTCTTGGGGTTCTTGAGACGGCACCAGGGCCCGCCGTCGATGAGCTCAGCACCGAACTCCTTCTGTGCCAAGGCATAGGCCCAGTCGCGAAAGCCCCCTTCGGTGTACTTCATGATGTTGCCCTTGTGCACGATGGTCACGCTGGGCTTGTCGTTGTCGATGGCGTACTGGATGGCCTTGCGCACCAGGCGCTCCGTGCCCTCGATGGACACGGGCTTCACGCCCAGGCCGGACGTGTTAGGGAAGCGGATCTTCTTTACCCCCATCTCGTCCTGCAGGAACTTGATGAGCTTCTTGGCCTTGTCCGACTCGGCCTCGAACTCGATGCCGGCGTAGATGTCTTCCGAGTTCTCGCGGAAGATGACCATGTTGGTCTTTTCAGGCTCCTTCAGCGGCGAGGGCACGCCCTTGAAATACTGCACGGGGCGCAGGCACACGTACAGGTCCAGCTCCTGGCGCAACGCCACGTTCAGCGAGCGGATACCGCCGCCCACGGGCGTGGTCAGCGGGCCCTTGATGGACACCACGTACTCGCGCAGCACCTGCAGGGTTTCATCGGGTAGCCACACATCGGGACCGTACACCTTGGTGGACTTTTCGCCCGCGTACACCTCCATCCAGTGGATTTTCTTTTTGCCGCCGTAGGCCTTGGCCACGGCTGCGTCCACCACCTTGATCATGACGGGCGTGATGTCGAGGCCCGTGCCGTCACCTTCGATGAAGGGGATGATGGGCTCGTCCGGCACATTCAGGGACATGTCGGCGTTGACGGTGATTTTCTGGCCTTCGGCAGGCACCACGATGTGCTGGTAGGTGGTCATGGGTGGGGAGTCTCCGATGTGCGCCGAGTCTGATTCGGTCGATGAGGGGCAAAGCGAGGAAAAGAAGCACCGCCGCAGGCGCGCCAGTGTGGTTTCAAACCATTCTAATGACAAAAAATTTCGTCCAAGACCCTGTCAACGGGCCGCGCGCTGCTATCGTTGCGAGTGGAGCCGTACGGAATTCGTCCGGCCCTTCAACCTTCGTTCACACTGGAAACGGCATATATGAAAAAACTCCTCGCTGTCCTCGTGGCCGGTCTGTTCACTGCTGGTGCTTTTGCACAGGCACCCGCAGCCGCCCCTGCCACCACCGCTCCCGCAGCCGCTCCCATGACGGCCCAGGCAGCAGCACCGGCCACCAAGAAGGTCGCCAAGAAAAAGACCACCAAAAAGGTCGCCAAGAAGAAAACCGCCCACAAGGCCGCCTGAAACATCGCAAGGCCTGACATACCCACCACGGGGCCCTCAGGCCTTCGCTGATTCAAAAACCGCCCGCTCCTGCGGGCGTTTTCTTTGGTGCTGCGCATGCTCTGCGCACCGCCTGAACTTTTTGCGAGCACTGCAGTCCGTCCCTGGCGCAGCTGCCGCACCCTGTGTTGTCTTTTTTGCCAGAAAGTCCCGCCCATGACCGCCTCACGCGCCCTCCCAGCCTTCCCGCTTCCCGCACTGCGCGGGGCGACCGGTGTTCCCAGCCGTGCCCGCCGCGCCGTCGGGGCCTGGGGAGTTTGGCTGGCGGCATGTGCACTGGCCGCGCCCGCTGGGGTCGCCCAGGCGCAGGAAGGCCCGCAGATGAACCTTCGGCGCGTGGAACTGACGGCCGGCATGCACCGCATCGACGCCCAGGTCGCCCTCACCCCCCAGGAGCGCCAGACCGGCCTGATGCACCGCAAGGAAATGCCCGCGCACGAAGGCATGCTCTTTGTGTTTGAGCAGCCCTCCCAGCAATGCTTCTGGATGAAGAACACCTTGCTGCCCCTCACGGCGGCCTTCGTTGCCGATGACGGCACCATCGTGAACCTGGAGGACATGAAGCCCCAGACACTGGATTCACACTGTTCGGCCAAGCCCGTGCGCTACGTGCTGGAGATGAACCAGGGCTGGTTTGCCAAGAAGGGCATCAAGGCCGGGGCCAAACTCAGTGGGACTCCGTTTGCCCGGCAGTGACGCCAAGGGCTTCTGATGCTACACATTCCATAGCAACAGAACCATAATTCACTAGCGCATCCAGTCGGAAACACTTCAAATTTTCTGCCGTGCAACAAAAAACGGCCCTCGGGCCGTTTTTTGTTGCCTGCGCGGTGTGAGCGCCACACCGCGACTGCGCGGGTCGATCAGGCGAAGTTGGCTTCAGCAAACTTCCAGTTCACCAGCTTGTCGAGGAAGGTTTCGACGAACTTGGGACGCATGTTGCGGTAGTCGATGTAGTACGCGTGTTCCCACACGTCCACCGTCAGCAGGGCCTTGTCGGCGGTGGTCAGGGGCGTGCCAGCGGCGCCGGTGTTCACGATGTCCACGCTGCCGTCGGCCTTCTTCACCAGCCACGTCCAGCCCGAACCGAAGTTGCCCACGGCGGACTTCACAAAGGCTTCCTTGAAGGCGGCGTAGCTGCCCCACTTGGCGTTGATGGCTGCGGCCAGTGCGCCCGATGGCTCACCGCCACCTTGGGGAGCCATGCAGTTCCAGAAGAAAGTGTGGTTCCAGATTTGCGCAGCGTTGTTGTAGATGCCACCGCTGGCCTTCTTGATGATCTCTTCCAGCGTCAGGGATTCGAACTCGGTGCCCTTTTGCAGGTTGTTGAGGTTCACCACGTAGGCGTTGTGGTGCTTGCCGTGGTGGTACTCCAGGGTTTCCTGGCTGTAGTGCGGGGCCAGGGCGTCGATGGCGTAGGGCAGCGGGGGAAGGGTGTGTTCCATGGTGGTGTTTCCTCGTGGTTTGAAATTCTGGGATGCCGTCTGCAACGCGGGCTTTCCTGAGCAATGCAGTCGGACACAGCGCGAAGGGGGCATTGTAGGAACATCAGGTGACCTGTGCAGCATGTGGGCTCCCGGTTCCCCACCCGCAACGCCACAAACCGCCGCTGTCCTACAAAAACGCTCCTGCCGCCCTCGCCCTCCGCGATCCGCTCACAGCAACCGTGGCTGCGACACCGTCACATCCACAGCGCCGTCGGCCAGCGTGGCCCGCAGCGCGTCGCCCGGCTGGGCCTGGCGCACGCTGGTCACCGCCTGGCCGCTGGTGTCGGTCAGCAGCGCATAACCGCGCTGCAGTACCAAGCGTGGGTCCAGCAGCTCCAGCCGCAAGGCAGCGCGGTCCAGCCGCTCAGCGTGCTGCGCAGCACTGCGTTGCAAAGCCTGGGGCAATTGGGTTTCCAGTGTTTGCTGGCGTTGCGCCAGGCGCTGCATTTTCAGGAGCACCCCATGGCGCATGCGCTGCGCAAGGCGCGCCAGTTGCAGCTGCTGGCGCGCCACCAGGCCCGAGGGACGGCCGAGGCGGGCTGCGGCCTGGTCCAGCCGCTGGTGGCGGGTATCGAGCTGGCGCTGCACACCATCGCTGAGGCGGCCTGCCAGCAAATCCAGCGCGCCCAGCCAGACCTCGCGCGGCTGGGCCACCAGCTCGGCCGCCGCGGTGGGCGTGGGAGCGCGCAGATCGGCGCAAAAGTCAGCGATGGTGAAATCGGTCTCGTGCCCCACGCCGCTGACCAGGGGCACCGGGCTTTGCACGATGGAGCGGGCCAGCTGCTCGTCGTTGAAGGCCCACAGGTCCTCGATGGAGCCGCCTCCACGGACCAGCAAAATCACGTCAATGGGCGGATGCCGGTTCGAATCAGCCCCAGGCGCCTGCCCCGCTTGCGCGAGCAGATACAGTTTTGATAGCGCCGCAATGATCGACGGCGGGGCGGCCACACCCTGGACCTGCGCGGGCACCAGCACCACCGGAATGTGCGGCACACGCCGGCGCAACGCCGTGACCACATCGTGCAGCGCGGCTGCGCCGGCTGACGTGACCAGGCCAATGCCGCGGGGCTGCAGCGGCAGCGGGCGCTTGCGCGCCGTGTCGAACAGGCCTTCGGCGTCAAGCTGCGCCTTGAGCCGCAGGAACTGCTCGAACAACGCGCCCTGCCCCGCGCGCTGCATGCTTTCCACGATGAACTGCAGGTCGCCCCGTGCCTCATACACACCGAGACGCCCGCGCACTTCCACCAATTCACCATCGCGCGGCGAAAAGTCAAGCAACGTGGCTGCGCGGCGGAACATGGCGCAGCGCAACTGCCCGTTGGCGTCCTTGATCGAAAAATAACAATGACCGCTGGACGCGCGCGAGAAGCCCGTAATCTCGCCGCGCACCGCGACAGGATTGAAGCGCGCCTCCAGGGCATCAGCAATGGCGCGGCACAGCGCGCCAACTTCCCAGATACGGGGCGCCGCTGCTGGGCTTGAGCGGTCAAACATGAGAAACGGCGCGCGTTGGCGCCGCGCCCCCCCGGCGAGTACTCCACAGTTTCGAGCCAGCGGGAGTTACCTTCAAACTGGGCACCCCAATCGGCCGCAAAACACGAGAGCACGTGCAAGTTGTTGATTTATATACATT
>NZ_QAIM01000478.1:0-1332 GCF_003061035.1 Acidovorax sp. HMWF018 | reverse complement strand
CGTGGTTGGCCACGATCACCTGCGCGCCCACCAGCTCCTTGCGCTTGTCGTAGTAGGTGCACTGGCTGAAGGCCGGGCAGTGCTTGCCGGTGCACGATGCGCCTTCGGCCGCCACGGGGCTCCACACCTCGGGCTCGGGCGGTGTATCGAGGCTGTCGCGGTCGCCGTCCCACGCGCCTTTCGACAAGGTTTGCGCCATCGTCGAATAGAACTGGATGCGCGCCTCGGTTTCGTGCCGGGGGCGCTTGGCGCGGGCGGCGGCTTCCTCCTCGGCAAACAGGTCGTCTTCGCCCTCTTCCTCCGCCTCGCCCGTGCCCGCCAGGCGGTCGAGCTTGAGCTTGCACACATAGCGCCCGCGCCCCTTGGCCAGCGCAAATTTGAAGGGCTGGGGCATCAGCGCGGCCAATGCGGGGAGGTCCTTGTTGACCAGTTGCTCCTGCAGAGCCACCGTGGCTGTGGAGATCAACACCCGCGTTCCGCGCGACAGCGCCAGCGCAATGGCGGGTGCGCAGTACGCCAGCGACTTGCCCACGCCCGTGCCCGCCTGGATCACAGCGATGGACCGCGTGGGCGCGGCCTCGCCACTTTCTTCATCCACCTTGCCCAAGGTGGCGCTGCTGAAGGTGCGTGCCACCTGCTGCGCCATCAGCCGCTGGCCAGCACGGCTGCGAAAACCCTCGGTGGCCGACACCACCGCATCGAAAGATTCAAGGGCCTGTGCGGCCCACACCTGTTGAGACATACAGTAGTGTCGCATGCTCCAGACGGCGTGGCCGCCGACCGTGCGGTGGGCCCGAATTCTGGCCTTGTAGCAACCCCTTGGCCGCACAATCCGCGAACAATGACACTAAAAAAGGGGTATGCGATGCGAGGGAGAACAGCGCAGGCTGCAGGCCTTGGCCTGCACGGGGCCTTTGCGTGGCACCAAGCCTTGACGCAATGGCTGGGCTGGGCGGTACTGGTGATCTGCCTGGTGGCCGGCGGGGGCGCCAGGGCGCAAACCAGAACGTCGCCAGCGGGGGCGCAGGCAGACAAAACCCAGGAGCGCCAGCGCTTGCTCGCGCAGCAAGTGCTGCCCACCGACCCGGGGCGGTTTGCCTGGGGGCGCGCGGCCGAGGCCGTAGGCCAGGAGGCGGATGCGATTTATCTGCGGCTGGCCCTGGCGGACGATTGGTTGCGGGCGCTGGAAGGTGCGCCGGCGCCCGCTGCGAGCAGCATCGAAGCCGCCATCGCCCATGGCCGGGAGCTGGACCCCTATTTTCTGGAGCGCCGCGCCCAGGCCATGTGGACCACCCTACTGAAGGCGCAGCAGTTGCGGGCTGAGTGGGATCG
>NZ_QAIM01000048.1:0-12312 GCF_003061035.1 Acidovorax sp. HMWF018 | reverse complement strand
GGGGTACGTCGACGCCCCTCATCGCGGCCGGATCTGGAAAGGCATGAAGGAAGGTAATCTTCGCGCCCAGCCGCTCCGCCAATTCGATCGCGGCGGTCATGTTCTCATCCGATGCCGACGTTCCATCAACAGGTACCAAAAAATGCTCATACATACTGGGCATCCATCAGACGAGACTCCAGAAGGAGTAGCCTGGGCCGCGGCGCTGAATCGGCTTCATCAATCTCCCCTGCTTACACCAGATCGCGCGTCAGCTCTTCCATCGCGTGCTGTCGGCGTGGAAACTGTTCTCTCACCGCGCTACGTTCGGCGATTCCCAACAGCAGGCCCACCTGCGCCTCATCCGCACCTCTGGTGTAAAGGCGATCGGCCACCGTATGCCGCGCAGTCAGCGCTGTGACCTGCTTGAACTCAGCGTAGCGGAACAGCTTGCGATAGGTTTCCTGGATGCCGCGGCACAGAAAACGGCGCTGCCCAGCCTCGCCATACGGCGTGATTTCGAAGCCCTTGCCGCTGGCGGACAGGAACAGGCGGCTACCCGGAGCCAGGCCGCGATATTGACCTTCGACTCCGAGGCCAGCCCCGCGCCGAATCCGATCCGCGAGATAGGCGTCCAAGGCTTCGTCCAGACGTGCGCTGTGAAAATACAGGGGCCGCGCACGCGAAGTAATAGACACATCCTCACGCAGCACTGAGACCCTGCGCACGCCGCCTGCAAGATCCAAATAGTCCCGAATCTCCAGACGCGCGATTTCAAGTGGCCGGGCACCGATCGCAAACAACATGTAGTACAGCGCCAGATCCTCCAGAGGGTGCTGGCTGCGTCCCCGGATTCGCAACGCTCCTGCCGCGATCTCCATTTCACTCAGAATCGGGATGTTCCTGGCCACTGGCTCGGCAGGAGGCTCAAGGCAGTCAAGCGCCGACAGCAGAGCGGCACGATGCAGACGCAGTCTCCGAACGAACGCCGCGCCATCCTCGTTCAGCCCATCAATTCCTGCGTTGCTGGCGAGGTGGGTCGCCACAGATTTGATGCGTTTCTCAACCGCCGTGCGGGACACTTCGTGCAGCGCCGCCACGGCATCATAGGTCGCGCCATCGAGCACGGCGCGCAGCATCGCAATGGACAAGTCCCACGATGGACGCGGATGCCGGAGATCGTCGGAGAGTTCCTGCTCTTGCACGCCGCGCGCCCCTTTCAATGCGACAGTTCCATGAACGCATCCTGACGCTCCACGGCGTGCCACGCCAGCCGAAATCGCATTGGAGTCCAGGGGATTTCGACTCTAAGCACTTGAGCCCTGCTCACTCCGGTAATCCGATCAACGAATCCTGGACACCCGGAACAGAGGCCCTGCCAAAGCTTCGTCGCCGACAGACTCCGCCTGCCACTGCCAGTCTTGAACCTCTCTGAGAGGTGCTGCGAAGCGCATCGCTCAATACAGAGCCTATAAGCCGCTGCTCTGGACATGGCGGCTGAGCACTCGAAAACGGTTTACCTCAACGAACTAGCGGCACCTTGCCGACGATCGGAGGTACGTTGAGCAACTCACCATACTTCGCCAGGACTGATGCATCAACTTCATCGGTCTCGGTGAAGTGGGCAGACAATGCACTTGATACCTCTCGGTTACTGCAATTTGCTGTTCGCGCCGCAAGGGCCGCGCGAAGCTCAAACAGGCAAAGGCGAAGCAAGGCCATAGCTCTGATCGGCTCAGACAGCTGCCACTATCTCGGACATGGTCACGACCTGATCAGCGCGGTGCCATGCGAATGGCGCCATCTACCCGGATGTGGCAGCATGAGCGTGTCTCCTTGTATGTTGGCTTCCGACCCCGCACCTGGCGTTCCGCACAGCGCCACTGCCGAAGTGTTTGGGGAATGCGACAATCGTAATAATTGGCCCCTGCAAGGGCGATGACGGATTGCCTCAATCAACTGATAAATAACTTCTTTCGGCCCGTGCGACCGGCGTTGGCCCCTTCGATCACACGCCATGCTGCAACCCGTCTTCACCGCTCCCATCTTTGCCGTGCATGGCCTGCTGGACGGGGCACGCGGCAAGGGGCTGGCCACGCAAGAATGGCTGGAGGGCGTGCTGGGGCGCGCAGGCATCAGCGAATCGCTGCTGGAGCTTGAGGATTCGCGCGTCACCGTGGAGCAGTTCAACGCGCTGTTTATCGCCGTCAAGGACAGCCTGAACGACGAGTGCCTGGGCTACCTGCATGGGCGGCCCATGCTCCCGGGCAGCTTCGCGCTCATGGTGCGCAGCGCGTTCACTGCCCATTCGTTGTCATACGCCCTGCGTCGCCTGAGCGAATCCTTCGCCCTGCTGCAGGACGACGTGGCGCTGGTGCCGGTGACCGAGGGCACGCTGGGGGGCATCGCGCTGGAAATGCGCGGCGGCCAGGGGGCGCATGCCGACTTCCTGCACGCACATCTGCTGCGCGTGTTCTGGCGCCTCCTGGTGTGGCTGCACGGCGGCCGACTGGTGCCGCAGCGATTCGACTTCAATTTTGCGCCGCCGCTCCATGCGATGAGCTACGGGCGCATCTTTTCCGGCACGCTGTGCTTTGGACAGCCGCGCACCGCCGCCTGGTTCGACGCCGACGCCTTCACACAGCCGGTGCGGCGCGATAGGGACGCGCTGCAGTCCTTCCTGCGCGCTACGCCCGGCAACGTGGTGGGGCCGTACCTGAACGAGCGCAGCGCCAGCGCGCGGGTTCGCATGGTGCTGCAGCGGGCCAGCCCCGAATGGCCCGACCTGGCCGTCACCGCGCAGCGCCTTCACATGTCGGTGAGCGCGCTGCAGCGGCACCTGGCCTCCGAGGGCACTTCCTTCCAGGCGCTCAAGGATCAGTTGCGGCGCGACATGGCGATCGTGCGCCTGACCAGCAGCGAAACCTCGCTCGTCGCCATCGCAGCCGACCTGGGCTTCACCGACAGCACCGCCTTCCAGCGCGCATTCAAGGTCTGGACCGGCAGCGCGCCGGGAGCTTACCGTGCCCGCTCGCGCAGCGGACAGCGCCCTGCATAAAGGTATCTGACCAATTCCGGCACGGCCACGGAACCGTGCAAGTCGCAACTACTCACCCGTAAGCGACGCGGCACTCCGTTGCTGGCCAAAAAACCTCCGTCAATAACCCCATGAAAGGACCTTGCTGCAAGGTCTGGCAGATGCGGCAGGCTCCATGCACTACCTGCCCTCTATCGTCAAGCGAACGCCCTCGTTGAGTTCATCTCGAAGTTGTTGGGTGGTGATGTCCCCGGTACGCCAGCTCGACAGGTTCCATGCAGTCACTGCGGTCAGGATGGAGATGATGCCCTCTGCATCCCGTTCCGGGACACCATGCAAAGCGCCTATGAAAAGTTGCCGAAGACGTTGCTCAAAATCAAGCCGCATGGTGAGGATTGCGGGTTGCTTCAATGCGCGCGTGACCAGATAGGCGTCCCACATATGCGGTGCCTGTTCAAACACGTCACAGAAGACGCCCATACCCGCCCTCATCCTGGCGCTATTGGTACGAGCCCTCTTCATGCTTGCCTCGAGCGCTGCGATATAGCCGGAATGCCAATGCAGATATGCGGCGGAGAAGAGCACTTCTTTAGAGCCGAAATAGCGATAAATAGTGGCCAACGAGACATCGGCTGCGTCCACCACATCCCTGACTTCCACTGCACCAGCGTTCTTCAACAGAAGGTCTAGCGTTACATCGACAATCCTCTGGCGTCGCTCTTGTTGATAGGAGGGAAGACTTTCAACGTCCGGTACCGTGCGCTCACTCTGATTCATTCAATCCCCATCCTGTTCACTGTTGACACCTTGAAAGGCACGCTGAGCATTGTGCCGCGCATTGAGTTTAGATGTCAGGACTTACGCAGCCGTCATTCCCGCGAAGGCGGGAATCCAGCGGCAGCACTGAAGCGGAGAACTGGATTCCCGCCTTCGCGGGAATGACGAGGTGCTTATTGCGTAAGTCCTGGAGGTATTCGATTTCATTGGCCTCTTGCCCGCCAGATTGAGCACGTCCAACCGCAGCAGCGCATGGAAGCCGTCACGAGCCGCCCGTCGCTGCTGATGGAGGTGAGCCAGGCGGCCACGGTGGCTCATGTTCATGTACATGACCGTTCATTCGCTGGAACGCGCGAGCAGCCCGCCGTTCGCACGAGTGAAGAGATGAAAACGGGGCGAGGGGTTCTGGGGGCTACCCGAAACCCTCGCCCCGTTCTGTGGCGGCAGCGCCTGGCGTCAACCGCGATTGAGCTGCAGCAGGACGTAGCCCAACGTGCCATTCTCAACCAGCGTCTGCGCCTCGACGACCTTATCGAGCGGGAAGGTCGTACCGATCCGCGGGCGCAGCTTGCCCTTGGCCATGAGGTCGAGAACGGCCTCGGAATGGGCCTTCATCTCGTCTGGAACCTCGCCGAGACCGATCGCGCCGAAGTAGCGCACGGCAGGCCACCGCTTCGAGTACACGACGGGCTGCAGCAGATCGACGCCGGCGTCACCCTTCTCCAGGTTCAGCACCAGGATCGTCCCGAAAGGCGCGAGAGTCTCGAAATACTTGCCGAATTCGTCGCCCCCGATGTGATCGACGATCATGTCGACACCTCGGCCGTTGGTCAGCTCCAGCACCCGGGCATGCACGTCCTCAGTGCGGTAGTTGATGGTGTGGTCCGCACCCGAAGCCCGTGCAAACTCCGCCTTCTCATCGCCGCTGACGGTACCGATGACGGTGATGCCGAGCGCTTTGGCGACCTGGACGAAGCCGGTGCCAAAGGCGCCGGCCGCGCCAATCTGAAGGAGCGTTCCGGGCAACGCACCGGGGTGCTTCTGGTCAGCGCGCGGCTTGCCGCCATAGCCCTCGCGGAGCGCGCACCAAGCCATCGCGTAGTAACCAGCCGTCGCGGCATCGTCGAGATCGACGCCTTCCGGAACCACGACGAGCTTATGGGCGGGAACGACGAGCTTCTCGCGACCGAACCCGCGGCCCTCGTCACCAGGGCTGGTCAGCATCGTCACCAAGTACACCGGCTGGCCGACCGACACATTCGTGACGCCCTCGCCCAGCTTCTCCACGACGCCAGAGCCTTCCCAGCCAGGAACGGCGGGCAGGAACTGCGGCCAGGGGTAGAAGCCACGGCGGTAGTTGACGTCGGCTCTGCCGATGTCCACCGCATGGGTGCGGACGAGCACCTCACCCGGACCGGGTACCGGATCGGGCACTTCGTGGATCTTGATGACGTCGGGTGTCCCGAGCTCTTTGAAATATGCTTCTTTCATAGCGATAGTCCTCTTTTGGTGTTCAAGGTTCGCGGTAGATCGCCGCGCAGCCAGTGCTCATCAGTATGGTTTTCCGACTGGGAAGGTGCTTGTGCCTGAAATCCCAGGACTTCTTACTTGAAGAAACCGATGAAATCGTCAAGAAAGTCATTGATAGAACGCGGCGGGTGACCGGTCATCTTTTCGACGCCATCGCCGGTGTCGTTCATATCGCCCCGCTCGTACATCTGGTAGAGGCCGCGCAGCGCCTTCGCGCCGTAAGCGTTCAGTCCAACGTCGCGCAGATCCTGTTCCGCTTCTTCGAAGGTGTTCTTGACGTACGTGATCGGTCGACCGAGTCGCTGCGAGAGCAGCTCAGCGAACTGTCCGTACGAGATCGGTGCCGGGCCCGTGATGAAAACGATCTCGTTCTTGTGCTGGTTTTTGATCAGCACCGCTGCCGCCGTGTCGATCACATCACGCCCGTCAACGTACGCGATGGTGTTCGTCGCGGTCACCGGGGCCACGATCTTCGAATCCTTCTTGACCATCTCGCCGAACTTCAGGATCAGCGTCTGCATGAAGGTGCATGGGTAGAGGAGTGTGTAGGGCACGCCGACCTTCGCGAGGTACCGATCGGTAGCACCGTGATCCTGAGACAGCAAGCTGATCTCATCGATGTGGTCGGCCGTGTAGCCCGAGAGCTTGGTGATGCCGCGAATCCCGGTCTCTTTGGCCACATCGATGATCTGCTTCTGCAACTCAACCATCTCGGCCACCACCGGAGTCACGATGAACAGTTGATCGCAGCCGGTCATGACTCGGCGAAGATCCTCGCGGTTGGTCATGTCGCCAACGACGATTTCCACTCCGGGAACTTCACGCCGCAGGATCTCAGCGCTTTTTTCGGTGTGTGCGAGGCAGCGGACGGATTGTCCGGCAGCCACGAGTTGCTTGGTCATGGGGAGGCCAAGCTGGCCAGTTGAACCCAGAACACAGATCATTGCTTGCTCCTTTTAGAACTTTACGTGAACGGTCGCCGCCGGATGCGGCAATCAGAGGCTATGCACTTCTAGGTAGTGCATTTTTCAAATAATACAGAATCAGATTCTTGTTATGATCTGGTAGAAACCCTTGCTGACTTCATGTCAGCAGCAACGATGCACCGACGCTGCCTCCTGTATTCACGGTCAACATAGAGAAGGTGGCGTGCGCCAACTTCGGTACCATTTGTCGCTACTTCGGGACACTGCGATGCTGCCGCTCAGATTCATCGAGCACTGGTTTCGCAGCTTGCACTGGCATGTCATCGATCCGCTGACGGACGAGAATCCGAGCCGTTCGCGAACGCCTTGCACGCTTCGATGACGCGAGGTTTCCCGTTCTGTGGGAAGCGTCGAATGTTGTGAGGATCGTCTAGTTCAGCGAGCTACTCGACCGATGGAGCGCGCCCCAACCTTTCATCGGTGAGAACGCAAGAAAGCGCTACTGTGCGGCTTCAGCAGTGGGCAAGAACGCGGCGAGCTCCGTACGGACATTCCAAGCGTTGAACTCCCCGGGTTTACTGCCGCTGCGACAAGTAAGTCTTGCATCTTGGTTTGCACCAAGAAAAGGTCGAGGAGATGCGGCCGAGGACGGCGATTCACGCGACCTTGCGCTCGCTCCCCGCCCAGAATGGCTCGCGCAGCGCCGTCTTGAGGATCTTCCCAGCGCCCGACAAAGGCAGCGCATCACGGAACTCGACACTGCGCGGGCACTTGTAAGGGGCAATCAACTGTTTGCAGTGCGCAATCAGTTCTTCGGCCTCGATGGATTGCCCCGGCTTGTTGACCACCACGGCATGAACGGACTCTCCCCATGCATCACTGGGTATGCCGATGACGGCACAACTGGCAACGCAGGGATGCTGGGCCAATGCGTTTTCAACCTCAGCGGAGAAAATGTTCTCACCGCCACTGATGATCATATCTTTGAGCCTGTCGGCAATGAAGATGAACCCGTCGTCGTCCATCCAGGCGCCATCGCCGGTATGCATCCATCCGTCGCGCAAGGCTTGCGCAGTGGCTTCGGGCTTGTTCCAGTATCCCTGCATCACGTTCGGCCCGCGCGCGATCACCTCCCCCACCGTGCCACGAGGCACCTCAGTCCCTGCGGCATCCACAATGCGTAATTCGACACAAAATCCTGCGCGCCCTGCCGCGCGCAGTTTGCCCAGATTGCGCCCCTCAGCGCTGTGGTAGTAAGCCGGATTGATAGTGGCCAAGGGAGAGAGTTCTGTCATACCGTAGGCCTGCGAGAAACCCACGCCGGGCAACGCCTCCATGGCACGATCCAAAACGGCCTCCGAAATCGGCGATGCCCCGTATGTGACCGACTTCAAGGAGCTCAGATCACGCATCTTCTTCATGGTCGGATGATCGACCATCATCTGGATCATGGTGGGCACCAACACCGCATGCGTGACGCGACAGCGCTCGATGGTGTCCAGCACAAGCTCCGGACTGAAAGCGGGCACGATCACATGAGTGTTTCCCTCCAGCCAATGCGCCATGGCCAGCCCCATGTCCGCCAAGTGGAACATGGGGGCTGCATGCAGATAGACGCTTCCTGGGTCGGCCATGCCTGCGGCCCGCACGGCCAAGCCCGAACTGCACATGTTCGTATGACTCAGCATCACCCCTTTGGGAAATCCGGTCGTGCCCCCCGTGTAGAAAATTCCGGCCAAGTCCTCTCCGCGACGCACGGCGTCGGGCACGGGCATGGATTGGGCCAGCAACTGCTCATAGCCCATCATTCCATCAGGCACCGATCCTTCGCCGCAGTAGATTACGTCACGCACTACCAGCGCCTCTGCCCTAAGCTGCTTGACCATGGGCACGAACATGTCGTCGACCAGCAAAATGGTAGACCCGGAGTCATTGAGCGAATAGGCGATCTCGGCGGCAGACCAGCGTATGTTGCAAGGATTGAGCGCGCCGCCCCCCCAGGGCACCGCCATCTGGTATTCGAGGTAGCGATCGGAATTGAGTGCCAACATGGCCACCCGATCGCCCGTTTGCATGCCCATCTGCTGCAACGCTCCCGCCAGCCGTGCGACGCGACGGATGAATTCACGGAACGTATGTTGCCGCTCGCCGAATTGAACGGCGATTCGGTTGGGATGCAGCTGCGCTGCACGGTGTAGGGCTTGCGTCAAGTACATAGATCTGTCTCCTGGTGGCCAGCATGGTTCATGCCTTTTCTTGTCGAGAGAAGCCTAGTAGTTACCGCCAATCGAAGCGATTGCAAAACACGGCTATCGGCTGACAGTTCACATCAACTTGCAGCACCCGCCTCCCCCATGAATGCCTTGCCATTCATGATTTCCATCATCCTTGTGGACAACAAGTTGTAAGGCGCGCGAACGAGAAGATTGAAGGTCGATGCGTTCTTGGACGATGCCGGGATCGCGCCAGAAAGTGGCGCGCGGCGATCAGTTCGGTTCGTTGCTGCGCTTCACCGACCCCACGGCACAATGGCCCTACTTTCTGACAGAGCTGTTGTTGCGCATCCCCTGGAGGCTGGTGGTCGACTGGCCGACGAAAAGTTGCCTGTCGAGCGACTCGACTTTGCCAACGGCCAGACATGTCCACGACGGCTGCCGCGATGCATAGCCTCAGATGCGACCGGCGGCCGAAGGAGCATCATCCCAAGCACTGCAGGAATCTTTGCGTCGCGACGTGAGCGTCATGCGGCTCAATCCACTGCCGACTCGCTGGCTCAACTGGTTCTACTAGATGAGCCCGTGCCGCGCTCCTTTGCTTCCGCCTGATGCGAGAGTGCAGCCAACGCAGCTACAGCCCGACGCGCCAGCCGTGTCAGGCAATGGAGCTCAGCTGCCGACATGAAGTGAAGTGTCTACACAATGGCTGGACTACCAGTCAAGCTTGACAGTCACATACGCCACGTTACGGCGAGAACTAGTCTTCTCCCTGGGGTCGAATGCCTCTGGCCAGAAGACTGATGAACACTTCTGCAACTTGATCACCTGTCAGTGTTCCATCGGCGTGGTACCACTGTGAAATGGAACCGATCGCCCCCATGAACCAGAAGACAGCCAATCTAGCATCGCAGGGGACGATCGAGCCATCTTCCACCCCCTCCTCAAGAATCTTGCGAAGCTGAAGATCGAACTTCCGGCGCCTCAGTGTGATCTTTTTTCGGTCTGCAGGTGTCATCGCAGAGAAATCGTGCAAGATCGCCGGAGCCCCCATCTGGTCCGTCAAGTGCGAGATGTAGTTCTTCATGAACGCAATGATCCGACCGTACCCAGTAGCCTCCGAGGCGATAGCGTCCTTGAGCACCTGATCGCCAATCTTCATTGCCAGTTCATGACACTCGTAGATCAACTCCTGCTTGTTCTTGAAATAGTAGTACAGCGCAGGTTTGCTGACATTCAATGCCTTGGCGATCTCGTCAAGTGACACGTTTTGGGACCCATGGCGGCCAAAGGCCCTCGATGCCTCGGCGATCACGGCCTGCCTTTTCAGCTTGTGCTGCTCGTTAGCGCTGCTGACTGCGTTATTCCACCTAGCGACTTTGGCGGGTCGTGTGGTGCCTACACGCGTCTGCGACTTCGGCTCGGCGTCGGTGGACTGACTCATAAAGATTGGTTTTTTTGCCTTGCGGAAAGGGCAAAGTTACTTAAAGGGGCATGATAGCAAGAGGGCAAGACGCGAACACTTCGCCGCACCCGCACCCTCATCACCAGGCTCCTTCAGCGTACTGCCTCTTCCTTCTCACCCATCGGGTGAGTTTGCTTGATCAGATCCAAGCCTCGCGAGCCATGACATTGCAGCCCGTCAGCTCGAACCAGCTACCGCCATCGATTCTATTTTACTTTAGAGTCAACTCTTTTTCCGTCCAGTAAGGGAAATTACCAGTTCTCACCCTGGACATCGAGAAGAAGAATCCGAGGGTTGCAAAGAAATGCCTGTGAAGGAGAGAGATGCCAGATCCAGTGGTGGTTTCCGAAGTGCGGAATCGGTCTCTGTGGATCCGATTGAACCGACCGGAGGCAATGAACTCGCTCTCGCCGTCAGTGCTAAAAGCTGTCGACAAGGCGCTGGACGAAGCACTTGAACAAGCTGATGTCATGACGGTAGTGCTCACTGGCACCGGTCGTGCCTTCTGCGCAGGTGCCGACCTCAAGTACATCAACGACCAACTGGGCGATCGCGGCACTAGTGGGTTTCTGGAAAGCGTCCAGCGCACCACGAATCGCTTGGATCGATTCCCCAAGCCCATCATCGCCGCGCTCAACGGATTGACTCTTGCCGGCGGCCTTGAGCTTGTGCTGTGCTGCGACTTGGTCATTGCAGCCCGCAGCGCGAGGATTGGCGACGCGCACGCCAACTACGGCCTACTTCCCGGTGGCGGCGCGTCGGTTCGCCTCCCCCGAACCATTGGCCTCACACGCGCGAAATATCTCCTTTACACCGGCGAGTTCGTGACGGCCGAGGAAATGCGGGAGGCCGGTTTGGTCAACCGGGTCGTGGACGATGCGCAACTGGAAGCGACAACCCAAGAAGTCGCGGACTTGATAGCCACCAAGAGTCCACTGGGCCTGCGTCGCATGAAGGCGCTGATAGATGATGGACTCGACCAGCCCGAGGACACGGCACTTCGCCTTGAATCGCTGGCCTCCGAGGTTCACACCCTCAGTTCCGACTTCCGGGAGGGACTGCAGGCTTTCGAGGCGAAACGTCCGCCCCGGTTCACCGGCAAGTGACCCCGCAGCCTAGTCATGAACATGCACCGTAGATACGAGGCACTTCAATGTCTTTTATTCGACGCCTATCGGCTGGTACCAGTTATTCGGACTGTTCCTTTCCGCGCTGCATTGACCCGATTGGCTCATGACTGCCCCGTTCAAGCACGGGCCATAGAAACGACTACTCCATCCCCTCTTACTTCAAGCTAAACCAAAATGAATCTGCAGCAACTCAAGGCGCGTTTGCGCCTACCAGTGATCGCATCGCCGATGTTCATCGTGTCCTATCCCGAACTGGTCATTGCCCAGTGCAAGGCTGGCATCATCGGATCCTTCCCCGCGCTCAATGCGCGTCCCGCGCATGTACTGGACGAGTGGCTGAACCGCATCACCACCGAGTTGGCCGAATACGACCGCCTGCATCCCGAGCAGCCTTCAGCGCCCTTTGCAGTCAACCAGATCGTGCATAAGACCAACGAGCGCTTGCACCAGGACATGGAGCTGTGCGTCAAATACAAGGTGCCGCTGGTGATCACCTCGATGGGTGCGCAGACTACGGTCAACGACGCGGTGCATTCCTACGGGGGCTTGGTGATGCACGACGTGATCAACCAGAAGTTTGCCCGTAAAGCGATTGAAAAAGGCGCCGACGGCCTGGTTCTGGTGGCCACGGGCGCGGGTGGCCACGCTGGTCGCCAGTCGCCCTTCGCCTTGGTTCAGGAGACACGCGCCTGGTTCGATGGTCCGATCGCGCTATCGGGCTCCATTGCCCACGGCTCCTCCATCCTCGCAGCCGAAGCCATGGGTGCCGACTTTGCCTATATCGGTTCGGCGTTCATTGCGACGCAGGAAGCCCATGCGCAGCCCGAGTACAAGAAGGCAGTCATCGAAGGCAGTGCTGAAGACATCGTCTACACCGACTTCTTCACGGGCGTTTGGGGTAACTACCTTGGCCCGTCCATCGTCGCCGCCGGCATGGATCCGCAGAACATGCCAAGTGCTCACCCTTCCGACATGGATTTCGGCGGCCCGGAAGGCGGTCCCAAAGTCAAGGCATGGAAGGACGTCTGGGGCTGCGGTCAGGGCATCGGTGTGCTGCACGACATCCCGTCGGCAGGCGAGTTGATCCAGCGCTTTGCCGATCAGTACCTTGCGGCCCAACAGCGCCTCGACCGACGGGTCGCCTGAGTCACTGTACAACGCCGAAGTCATTCACGAAGACCTTGTTGGGTCAAAGACTCGAATGAGTCATGCTTGACCTTCTGATCGATAGAGGGTGGCACCCATTTTTCCGCTC
>NZ_QAIM01000477.1:0-12140 GCF_003061035.1 Acidovorax sp. HMWF018 | reverse complement strand
GCCCTGCTGCACGCCGAACTCTCCCACGCCATCGCCACCCTGGGCCACGGCGACATGCTGGTGATTGGCGACGTGGGACTGCCCATCCCCAATGGCCCGCGCCGCATTGACCTGGCGCTGACGCCGGGCATCCCGGCCGTGGCCGATGTGCTGCGGGTGGTGCTGGACGAAATGCAGGTCGAAAAAGCGCTGATCGCCACCGAAGCCGTGGAGCGCGACGGTGGCCAGTTGCCCACGTGGTGCCAGCTCCCGGTGGTCCCTGGCACCGTATCGCACGATGAGTTCAAGCGCCTGACCCAGCAGGCCCGCGTGATGGTGCGCACTGGCGAATGCACGCCGTATGCCAATGTGATCCTGGTGGCGGGCGTCACGTTCTGACACAGCCTGGGCGGCCAGGCTGCGGGTTTTGGAGGACTTCGGGCAGGTGCGACCTGCGGTACGCTGGGCAGCAGCCCACGGCGCGGCGTTAAAGCCCGCCACCGAAGCCCCGAATTCCTGCACCCATGCCCACCACAGCGCCCCACGATCTCCTGCCCCCTGAAATCACCGTTCTCGAACGCGGCTGGCTGTCGGCCAACAACATCCTTTTCATCGGCCAGCACGACACAGCCATCGTGGACACCGGCTATTGCAGCCATGCCGAGCAAACCGTGGAGCTGGTGCGCGATGCCCTCGCGGGCCGCAGGCTGGACCGCCTGCTCAACACCCACCTGCACAGCGACCACTGCGGCGGCAATGCCGCGCTGCAAAAGGCCTGGCCCGGCGTGCTCACGGCCATACCGCCCGGCCAGGCCGACCATGTGCGCCAGTGGGATGCTTACGCGCTGAGCTACACCCCCACCGGGCAGGAGTGCCCACCCTTTCGGGCCGACACGCTGCTGGTGCCGGGCTCGTGCGTGCTGCTGGGCGACAAGCCCTGGCAGGTGCATGCCGCGCCGGGGCACGACCCGCACTCGGTGGTGCTGTTCGAACCCCAGGGCCGCGTGCTGATCTCGGCCGATGCGCTGTGGGAAAACGGCTTTGGCGTGGTGTTCCCGGAGCTGGAGGGCGACGATGCCTTCGCCCAGGTGGGCGCCACGCTGGACCTGATTGAAACGCTGTCGCCCCAGGTCGTGATCCCGGGCCATGGGCCGGTGTTTGCCGATGCGCCCCGCGCCATCGACGGCGCCCGTCGCCGCCTGGACGGTTTTGTGCGCAACCCGGGCAAGCACGCGCTTTATGCGGCCAAGGTGCTGCTCAAGTACAAGCTGCTCGAATGGCAGCAGATCGGGATTGCCGACCTCACGGCCTGGGCGCAGACCACGCCGTATTTCGGCATGCTGCGTGCACGGCACTTTGCCACGCAGACCGAGGCCGAATGGCTGCAGAGCCTGGCGGATGAACTGGTGCGGTCAGGCGCCGCTGCGCGCCAGGGCGAGGTGCTGCACAACGTGTGAGGCCTGACGCCTCGGCATGGCTGGGTGCCAGTGCGTGCCCTGACCGAGGGACCCCGCCGCTGGCGCAAAGCGCCTGGGCGGATCAGAACAACGCCGTCAGTGTTTGTATTGCTTGTCGCAGCCCGTCACGTGGTTCTTGCTGCTGGACATGCACTGGTAAAACGACTTCTTGTTGCCCGATGCGCCCTGGCAGTCGGACACGCTGTACTTGCCCTTGGCTTCGCGGATCTTGGGTGCCGTGGCATCGAAAGCCGCTTGGGTCATGTAGCCGTCCCGCACGTTCTTCTGGCCCACTTCCAGCATCAGGTCGGCTTGGTAGTGGATGTTGTCCACGGCCACGGCGCAGTTCAGGGGTGCCTGCTGGCTGTCCACCGTGCCCAGCGATTTCTTGAGCCCTTCGCCAAACTCCTCAACGTCCTTGGAGACCTTCTTGGTGCCATCGGGGTTGTACTGCTGGCCCGCCTTGGCGCTGGTGCCCTTGCTGCCAGAGGAAGAGCCGCTGCCCCCGCTGGTGCCGTTGTTGCTCTGCAGCTTCAGCGGCTCGGCATCCTGCTTGGCGGGCGGGGGCTGCGAGCCGTAGTGGGTCTTGCCCTCGGCATCCACCCATTTGTACACGGGTTGCGCCTGCGCGCCCACGCTCCACGCCGCTGCCGCGGCCATTGTGGCTACACAGGCCATCCATGCCAGTTTGCCCATCACACCCTCTCTTTTTTTAATGAAACCCGGCTAAGGCGCTAGTTGAATATGCGCCTTCAGCTCCTCTATTGATAGCAATCCAGATACCTTTCGCCCCCGCCGGCGAGCAACAGGGCCTCAGGGCAAGTCCTTGTTCACCTCGGGCAGGTTCGCGTCGCGGGGGCCAATGGTGCCCAGGCGGCTCTTGAGCGACTGGGGCAGGCCGGTGAGGATGGCTGCGTAATTGGTGGTGTTGGAGAGCACCTTCTTCACGTAGTCGCGCGTCTCGGCAAAGGGCACGTTCTCGGCCCAGATGGCGGCGTCCAGCACCGGGCCGTTGCGCCAGCTGCGCGGGCGGCCGGGGCCCGCGTTGTAGGCGGCCGCAGCCATGGGCATGGAGCCCGCAAAGTCGTCCAGTGCCAGCTTGAGGTAGGCCGTGCCGATGGTGATGTTGGTGTCGCGGTCGGTGATCTGGTCGGGCGTGAAGTTGGTGAGGCCAATCTTCTTGGCCGTCCAGCGGGCCGTGGCGGGCATCACCTGCATGAGGCCCGAGGCACCGACATGCGAGCGGGCATCCATCACAAAACGGCTTTCCTGGCGGATCAGGCCGTACACATAGGCCGGGTCGATGCCGATGCCTTGGGCACGCTCCACCACGGTGCTGCGAAACGGCATGGGAAAGCGCTGCGTGACGTCCACCACGCCCTTGGTGCGTTCGCTGGTGTTGATGCAGCGGTCCCACACCTCCCTCTGGCAGGCGAAGTCGGCGGCAGCCAGCAGTTCGCGGTCGGGCATGCCGCCGCTCTGGTGCAGGTTGGTGGTGTAGTTCCACTCGCGCACGCCTTCGCTGCGCAGGCCCAGCAGGATGGCGTACAGGGCGCGGTTGAGCCCCGGGTTGGCGCGGGCGGCAGCCTTTTCTTCGGCGGTGAGGGGCGCGGGAGCGGGGGGCGAGGTGATGCGTTGGCCCAGCTCTTCGAGCGCCAGCTGCTCATAGAAGCCGCGCGTTCCGGCAATGCCTTCGAGCAGCTGGCGTGCTTCCGCGCGTTCGGCATCGGTCACACGGCCTGCCAGCAGCGAGCGCGCCTTCCAGTACACCCAGGTGCTGTCCTGGCGGCCTTCAGGGCCCATGGCGTCGACCGCCTTGCCCACGGCCTTCCACTGGCCAGCGCGCAAGGCGGCACGCACCTTCCAGCCCAGCAGGTCGTCGTTGAGGTCGCTGTCCTTGGTCACATTGGCGAAGTAGCCGTGGGCGTTGCTGGCCAGTTTCTGCGCAGCGGTCTTGCCGATCACGCCCCAGGCCCAGTTGCGCTCTTCGGCCGAGAGGTGCACGCCCCATTTGTTCTCCAGCTGGTAGGCCGCGCCGTCCGGGTCGCTGGTGGCCAGCTTCAACAGGGCGAGCAGCACCAACTCTTGCCGGGCCTTGCCGGCCGCCGTGGCGCGCGAGAGCAGGTATTTGCTGGGCGCATCGAGCACATCCTTGAGCTGCGGTAGCGATTCGGGCGAAACGATCTCGACCGCCGAGCGCACCACGCGGGGGCGGTTGGCCTCCACGCCCAGGCGGGCCTTGCGCCACACGTCCAGGGCCGAGAGCTTCTTGTAGCCATACAACTCGCGCGCGGCGTGGGTGCAGCCATCGTCGGCGTCGCGGATCGCATACCAGTTGCTGCGCACGTCCTCGGCCACGGTGGCCGGTGCCGTGCCCTTGATCTGGTCGATCAGCAGCGCGTAGCAGCGCACTTCGCGGTCGTCCGACATGCGGTAGCTGGGGTGTTGGTCGGCAAACTGGCCCCAGTCGCGCCGCTGGCCCAGCAGCAGCAGCCAGTCGTTGCGCAGGCGGTCTTCCTGGTAGGTGCCGGCGTAGCGCTGCAGGAAGGCCTGAATCTCCTGTGGCGAGGCCTCGCCCAGACGCACGCGCAACTCCCAGTAGGCGGCCCAAGGCTCGAGCGCATGGCCGCGTGCCGCAGGCAGCAGCTGCGCGAGCTTGTTGCGGTCGCCCTTGCGGAACGCCTGCTGCATCTCCAGCAGGGTATCGTCACCACGGTTTTGCGCCATGACAAGGGGCGCGGTGGCAACCAGCAGGGTGGCGGCCACAAGGGGTGTCAGAATCGCTCTGAGAAATTGCATGGGGGAATTATCTGATGGACAAAGCAGCCCTTCGGCGCACATTGATAGAAGAACGCCTCAACCTGCCCGACCGCCTACAGCGGGCCGACCTGTTACAGCAGGTGATGCGCATCTGGCTGGTGAACCGGCCGGATACGGTGATCGGCGCCTACTGGCCCATCAAGGGCGAGTTCGACCCCCTGCCCGCCCTGCACCGCTGGAAGGAAGATGGCGAGCTGCTGGACGAACCCCTGCGCCGCCGCATTGGCCTGCCGGTGGTCAACAAGCAGCACAAGACCCTCACCTTCCACGCCTGGTACCCCGGCTGCCCCATGGAAGAAGACGCCTATGGCATCCCCAAGCCCAAGGACACCGAGGTCATCGTGCCCACGCTGCTGTTTGTGCCCTGCGTGGGCTACGCACCGGGTGGCTACCGGCTGGGCTATGGCGGCGGCTTTTACGACCGTACGCTGGCGACGCTGCAGCCCAAGCCGTTCACCGTGGGCCTGGGCTTCACCCATGGCTACCTGGACGACTTCGAGCCCGAGGAGTTCGACCTGCCACTCGACGCCATCCTCAACGACAACGGCGTGGTCTGGCCCATCTGATCCCCGGCCAGTCAGACCTGCACGATGGCCTGTGATGCCGGCAGCGCATCATTCAGGCCAGTTTTTGGCATCGCTGACGCGCCCGGCAGCCGCTAGCATGGCGGGCTGACCTCTTCATCTCAGGTGCCCAACATGCTCAAGCTCTACATCGGCAACAAGAACTACTCGTCCTGGTCCATGCGCCCCTGGGTGCTGCTCAAGCAGGCGGGCATCGTCTTTGAAGAAGTGCGCGTGCGCTTTGACAGCTTTGACGCGCAGTCGGAATTCAAGCGCACCATCGGGGCCGTGAGTCCCACGGCCAAAGTGCCCGTGCTGGTGGACGGCGACCTGGTAGTGTGGGACACCCTGGCGATTGCGGAGTACGTGGCCGAAACCCACTCCGACAAAAAGCTCTGGCCCACCGACGCCAAGGCCCGCGCACGCGCCCGCAGCGTATGCGCCGAGATGCACAGCGGTTTCACCGCCCTGCGCAGCCACTGCCCCATGAACATCGAAGCGAACCTTGTCGACACCGGCGCCCTGATCTGGCGCGACCAGGCCGGCGTGCGCGCCGACGTGCAGCGCCTGGTGGAGATGTGGAGTGCGCTGCTGCAAGAGCACGGTGGTCCGCTGCTGTTTGGTGAATTCACCGTGGCCGACGCCTACTTTGCCCCCGTCTGCATGCGCCTGCATACCTACGCCCTGCCCGTGCCTGCGACCATCCGGGCCTATGTGGACCGGGTGCGCACCCTGCCCGGCGTGCAGGCCTGGATCGACGAGGCCCTGGCCGAGAAGGACTTCCTGGACTTCGAAGAGCCCTACCGCCTGCGCCATACCGAAGGCTGAGCACCACCATGGCCGTCACCATCTACCTGCGCTACGTGCTCAACACCAGCAAGCTGAAAGAGTTTGAGCACTACGGAAAACTGTGGATTCCGCTGGTCGAGAAATTCGGCGGCCAACACCACGGCTACTTCATGCCGAGCGAGGGCGCCAACAACATCGCGCTGGCGCTGTTCACGTTCGAGAGCCTCGCAGCCTACGAGCGCTACCGCGAGGCGTCGATGCAGGATGCGGACTGCCAAGCGGCTTTCCGCTATGCCGAAGAGACGGGGTGCATCGTGAGCTACGAGCGGAGTTTTTTCCGCCCCGTGTTCAAGTGAGAGTTCAGGGCCAATCGATCGGGAGCCCAGCGCGCGCCCCGGCTATTCGCGCTGGATCAGCTTCCCCTCTTTGTCGTACTCGTTAGCCCAGCCAATGTGTATCGCTATCTGGCCCAACCCCACCAGCGCAACAATGGCCGCCATCACCAACACAAATGCCCGGCCGCTGTAAATGTCATCGTAGGGGTGAATGACTCTTTCCTTGTCAGCGATTTGGAGAACGCGCGCGCCATCGTGCCACACGGTGAGCTGCACTTGACGCGCCTCCATTCGAACCAAGTGTTCTATAGGGCATCCCCCCGATTTGTGTCCACGCGAGCAGGACACCTGCGCGCCCGACGCTGTCCGAAAGACGGCCTCGCGCGCCATCGGCCCCGGGTGCTTTACTTCGACAGTGGCACTCTCCACCGTCAGTGTTTCAAGCGGGGGAGCGTACGGCCATAGAGCCATTCCCGTCAGCAAAGCCGCAAAGGCAAAAGTAAACACCGTCACACGTTTTTTCATCGCCCGCTCTACCTAAACTGCTTGCGCAAGAACGCCTTGTGCCGCGCGATGTGGGCCAACTGGGCGGGGGCGATGGTGCCGCCCAGGTCTTCGTCCTCGGTGTTGAGCACCTGGTTCGCGTAGGCCATGGCGCGGGCCACCACCTCTTCCTCGCTCACGCCCTGGGTGGATGCAAGGTCCATCGCCACGCGGCGCATGGCGCGCTGCGACAGCATCCACATCGCGCCGAAGGAATCCCATGCGGCCGCCACCTCCTTGAACTTGTCGTGTTCAGCCAGGATGTCGTTGAGCGGCTTGGCGAGGATCTCCTGCAGCGCCTCCACCTGGGCCTTCAGGGCCTCGAATTGCGCCTCGCGCTGCAGGGCCTCGGCGGCCGCGTTGGCGGCGGCGTCAGGCGCCTGGGGCACGGGCACGCTGCCGTCGGGGTTGAGCTGAGCAATGGTGAGGTCGGACGATAGGGACATGGTGGCGGGACTATACGACCCTCGTCCTAAACTATGCCGATGCAAATCTACATGGTGGGCGGCGCGGTCCGCGACAAGCTGCTGGGCCGACCGGTGAATGACCACGACTGGGTGGTGGTGGGCGCGACGCCTGAGCAGATGCTGGCGCAAGGCTACCTGCCCGTGGGGCGCGACTTCCCCGTCTTTTTGCACCCCGAAACACGCGAGGAATACGCGCTGGCCCGCACCGAGCGCAAGAGCGGGCGCGGCTACCGGGGCTTTGTGGTGCAAAGCTCGCCCGATGTGACGCTGGAGGAAGACCTCTCGCGCCGCGATCTCACTATCAATTCAATAGCATCCAGCACAGATGAATCCGGCGCCACCCGTCTTTTTGACCCCTACCACGGCGAAAAAGACCTCCGTGCGCGTGTGCTGCGCCATGTGACCGATGCCTTCCGCGAAGACCCGGTACGCATTCTGCGCGTGGCGCGGTTTGCTGCGCGCTTCACCGACTTCACGGTGGCGCCCGAGACGATGCAGCTGATGCGCGAGATGGTCGCGCATGGCGAGGTGGACCACCTGGTGGCAGAGCGCGTGTGGCAAGAGCTGGCGCGCGGGCTTATGGAAGCACAACCCTCGCGCATGTTCGAGGTGCTGCGCGAGTGTGGCGCACTGGCCGTGCTGCTGCCCGAGGTGGCGTGCCTGTGGGGCGTGCCCCAGCGGGCCGAGTACCACCCCGAGGTGGACACCGGCGTGCACCTGATGATGGTGCTGGACATGGCTGCGCGGCTGCTGGCGCCACTCACCGTGCGCTTTGCCTGCCTGGCGCACGACCTGGGCAAGGGCACCACGGCCGCCGATGTACTGCCGCGCCACATCGGGCATGAGGAGCGCAGTGCCGAGCTGCTGAAAGACGTGGCCGAGCGCCTGCGCGTGCCCGTGGACTGCCGCGAGACCGCCGAAGTGGTGGCGCGCGAACACGGGCACATCCACCGCAGCGCCGACCTGTCCGCCGCTGCCCTGGTGCGCCTGCTGGAGCGCTGTGACGCCATCCGCAAGCCTGAGCGTTTTGCCGAGGTGCTGTTGGCCTGCGAGTGCGATGCGCGCGGGCGGCTGGGGTTTGAAGAATCCACTTATCCGCAGCGCCCTCGCCTGCTGGCCGTGCTGGCCGCCGTCCAATCGGTCGTCACGCGCGAGATTGCGGCACAGGCCGCCGCCAAGGGACAAAGCGGCCCGCAGGTGGGTGCGCTGATCCACCAGGCACGGGTCGAAGCCGTGGCGCAGTGGCTGCACACCCAGTCGCACGGCGCTACCACCTGACCGCGTGCGCTGCGTCGCCAAGATCGGTCCAACCCTCCCTACAATCCGCGTCCGCTCGCACCCTGGAAAGGGTGCGTCTTTTGGCTTTTTTGCGATCACGACGCCTCCATGACCTCTGTGCACATCCGCCCCGCCACCCCGGCAGACGCCGACACCATCGCGCCGCTGTTGGATGCCTACCGGCAGTTCTACGAACAGGCACCAGACCTGGCCGGAGCGCGGGCCTTCATTGCAAAGCGGTTGGAGCGCGAGGAGTCCGTGATCTTGCTTGCGATGGATGGGGCACAGGCAGCGGTGGGCTTTTGCCAGCTCTACCCCACGTTCTGCTCGGTGGAGGCAGCGCCCATCTACACGCTGTACGACCTGTTCGTGGCGCCCGCAGCGCGCAAGACCGGGGCCGGGCGCAGCTTGCTGCTGGCGGCAGAAGCGACGGCACGCGCCCATAGCAAGGTGCGCATGGACCTGACCACGGCCCACACCAACACCACGGCGCAAAAACTCTACGAATCGCTGGGCTGGACGCTGGACACAGTGTTCCGCGCGTACAACAAGCGTGTCAGCGCCTGAAGCTCCATTCCCCCACCAGCGCTACCAGCGCAGCAGACGCGGCCCCAGTACAGCCCCCAGAGCAGTCGGTATGGCCATGCCCGCCAGATACCACACCGCCAGAAACGGGGTGGCCATCTCGGGGCAATGCAGGGCATACACCAGCGCCCCCAGCGCGCCTGCCAGCAAGCCAGCGCCCGCTCCTGCCCACGCCAGCCGCGTGGGCGCAGCGCCCTTGAGCGCCCAGAAGCCTCCAACGAACGCCGGGACCGACAGCAAGGCGATATTGAAGGGACAAGTCCGCCAGGTGCTGCCCAGAATCAGCGGCACACGCTCCGCCGCAGGCACCTGCCACAGAGCCCCCAGGGCCATGGCCCACAGCACCAGCGGCGGCACTGCCAGCCACAGGGCTGCGAGGCCCAGCGGCATGCCCGGGCGGGCCATGCGGCGCAGCAGCACCAGGCCAGCGGCTGCCAGGGCGGCCGCAAACACCAGCTTGCCCCAGAACATGGGCAACGCCATGGTCGCCAGCAGGTCAGGGCGCAGACCGAACAGGGCCAGCATCAGCCCCCCGGCACCGGCAATGCCCACAGCGCTGGCGACAGCAAACCGTCGCTCAATAGCGACGGGCTGCACCGGCCGGTCATCGGTGGCCAGCAGGTGGATCAATTCATCGGTTTTCATGCCATTCCCCTGATCTTGGCGGCCAGGGCCTTGAGCCCCCGGTGCACGCCGACTTTGACGGCCGACTCCGACAACCCCGTGAGGCGCGCCGTCTCGACCACCGACAACCCTTCCAGCTTCACATACTCAATGGGCAGCCGCTGCTTGTCTGGCAGCGTGCGCAACAGTTGCCCCAGGTCTCGCCGGGCTTCGGCAGCCTCGCTGTCGCTGGTGGCAAACAACTCGTCGGCATCGTCCAGCGGGTCGTTGCGGCCCTCCTTCACGGCATGCGAGCGCAGCCAGTCGATGAGCTTGTAGCGCGCAATCGCGTGCGCCCAGGCCGTCACCGGCATCTCGGGCCGGTAGGTGTGGCGCTGGTTGTGCACGGCCAGCAGCGTCTCCTGCACCAGGTCTTCCACCTCATCGGGCCGCTGCGCCAAGCGGCGGCGCAGGAAGGCGCGCAGGTGGGCGCTCAGCTCCTTCAAAAAACGCTGGTAAGCGGCTGCATCGGCATCCAGCCCCTGCATCAGCAAGCCGCGCAGGCGCTCTTCCACTATCTCCATGGTGTCTCCCTGCAAGGAATTCGTATGCCGGGGCCAATGGGTTACAGGCAACACAAAAAATATTTGCGCAACGCCGCCACGATTTTTTGAGCAGTGCTGTAACCCGCCTGCTGCACAGCCCGAATTACAACGCAGATCGGGCCACTCAATGCGACCTCAGTGCCGCCACCCGGTCGGATTCAACCTTTATCCAACCCTCGGAGAACCGTACCATGACCACTCGCACCCTCAGCCTCGGCGCCCTCGCACTTGTTGCCCTGACCTCTGGCGCCGCCATGGCCCAAACCAACGCCGCCCCCATGGACGGCGCCAAGCCTGCCATGGAGAAGTGCTACGGCGTCTCGATGGCTGGCAAGAACGACTGCGCCGCAGGTCCCGGCACCACCTGCGCGGGCACGTCCAAGATGGACTACCAGGGCAACGCCTGGAAGTTTGTGCCCGCAGGCACCTGCACCACCATCAAGACGCCCAAGGGCATGGGCATGCTGACGCCCATGAAGAGCTGACCATGGCATCCCCTCTCACCGCCGGCCTGGGTCTCAAGCCCCAGCACTACGACGAGGCGCTGCGGTGCACTGCCCCCGGCCTGTGGTGGGAGGTGCACCCCGAGAACTACCTGGCCGACGGCGGCCCGCGCCTGGCCTGGCTCGAAGCCATCCGCTCGCGCCATCCGGTGGCACTGCATGGAGTGTCACTGTCGCTTGCGGCCGATGCACCGCCCGATGCCACCCACCTGGCACGGCTGACCACCCTCGCAAGGCGCGTGGAGCCCGCCATCATTTCGGAGCACCTGGCCTGGTCCACCTGGCGCGGGCAATACCTGCCCGACCTGTTGCCGTTTCCGCGCACGCAGGCCGCCTTGCACCGCATCGCAGACAACATCGCTCGAACGCAGGATGCGCTGCAGCGCCCCATCGCCATCGAGAACCCCACGCACTACCTGCACATCGACGGCCACGACTGGCTTGAGACCGAATTTCTGACCGAGCTGGTGCAGCGGACTGGCTGCGCCTTGCTGCTGGACGTGAACAACGTGTACGTCAGTGCCAACAACCTGGGCTTTGACGCGCAGACCTACCTCGACGCCTTTCCCCTGCACGCCGTGGCCGAAATCCACCTGGCGGGCCACCATGCCGACCCGGTGCATGGCGATGCCCTGCTGATCGACAGCCACGACGCGTCCATCGCCCCGGTGGTGTGGGCGCTGTACGAGCAGGTGATCGCGCGCACAGGTCCCGTGCCCACCCTCATCGAACGCGACGACAATCTGCCCGCCTTCAGCGAACTGCTGGCCGAGCGCGACAAGGCCCACAACGCGCTCACAGCGGCGCAGCCCGAGGAGGCAGCATGCAGCTGAGCGCATTCCAGGACGGCTTCTCTGCCGCGTTGTTCGGCCATGCCGAGCACGCACCTTGGCTGTCTGCGCTGGAATCCCAGCCCAGCTTTGCCGTGTACCGCAACACCGTGCTCAAGGGCTGCATTGATGCCCTGCAGGCCAGCTACCCCACGGTGTGCCAGCTGGTGGGCGAAGACTGGCTCCGCGCCGCTGCGGCGGTGTACGCCCGCACGCAGCCGCCGGTTGACGGACTGCTGATGGACTACGGCGCGGGGTTTGCTGACTTTCTGGCCGGTTTTGCACCAGCGGCCGAGCTGCCTTACCTGCCGGCCGTGGCGCGCCTGGACCGCTGCTGGACCGAATGCCATCTGGCGGCAGACGCCACGGCCGTGGACCGCCATTGGCTGGCACAGCAGACCCCTGACACCTTGCCCCACGCATCACTGCAGCCGCACCCCGCCGCACGCTGGGCCTGGTGTGAAGACTTTCCCGCCCATGCGCTGTGGCACCACCACCGCGAGGGCCTGGCCCTGCCCGAGGCCGTGGACTGGCACGGCGACGGCGCACTGCTCACCCGGCCCCATGCGGACGTGATATGGCGGCCCCTGTCCCGCGCCGGCGTGGCGCTTCTGGACGCCTGCGCCCAAGGCCTGCCGCTGGAGACTGCCGCCACCCGCGCCCTGGTGGCCGAGCCGGCGACCGATTTTGCCGCCCTGATGACCAGCCTGCTCGACGCGGGCGCCTTGGCGACCATCAACCCACACACCACCCACACCAGCTGAGGAGCCCACCATGCACATC
>NZ_QAIM01000476.1:4793-7527 GCF_003061035.1 Acidovorax sp. HMWF018 | reverse complement strand
CTTGTTCATGGTGAAACTCCGGAAAATTCTAAAAAGAGGACTTGGGTACTGAGAGATACGGCGCAACCAGGGCGGCAGATTCAGCCGCCCCTGGTGTATCCGGCGCGCTCACCCGAAGAAATCTGGCCAGTGCGCACAGCTTCAGCAGCCTGGGCACGCACGGCAGCGCGGTCGGCCGTGGACTTGTAGGTCACCACACGCGAACCAGCGGGTTCGATGGAGCGGGTCTGGGCCACAGTGGCGGCTTCAGCAGCCACTTCAGCGCGGGTGCGGTTAGTTTCAAACTTGGTGGCGAACTGCGAAGCATCGGCTTCGTCAGCCTGGGCACCAAAAGAAGCGAAAGCGGCGACAGCGGCGATAGACAGGAAACGTGCGGTGTTGTTCATGATGGAAATCCTTGAAGTTAAAGAAGCGGCTCAAAAAACCGGAACAAAGCGCCAAAAACAAAGAAAGCTGCTTGGGACCGGGTTCGGTGAGTCGCCTTGCGGGTTCGGCTCATCGATGGGATGAACTGTACGCCGGTGGGGTGCAGAGAAAAACCACCGGGTCGCGAACTAACTGTTCCAGTATTGTGAACAATCAATGCGGAACTTTTCAGGGTTTACCCAAGCCTGACTGTCCGGGATCACCAAAAAGCAGGCTACCGGCGACATTGTTGAATGAAAACCCTGATGCCAATTTGGGACAATGACATTGGGGTGACAGGGGGCTTTGTCACCCCGGTGAGCCCGGGCGGGGCCAGGTCTTGGTCATGGGAATCCGGACGTGTGATCTCTGCCATGCGGCAATAAACGAGCACGGGTAGCTGCGACTGCTGCTTGATGTGCATCAAGATTGCATGTCTGTATCGCGTCACGCGAGTCAGTGCCCCGCAAGAGAACCCCCTATAGTGCGAAGTAACGATTTGTGTTGCTTGCATGACCGATATTCTTCTTTCAGCGGATGCCGAGGACGCTGACAGTCCCCATTACTTGCGTGCGCTGACCGACATGGCCGACCGGCGTACGGTGGTCGCAGGTGCTGCCATCTACACCGACAACGGCATCAAGCTGGTGGAGAAGGGCGCGCGCATCGACAGCCGCCTGTACGACCGCCTGGTGCAGCACAAGCTGCGCGAACCCATTGACCGCCATCTGTCCATCGAAAACCCGGTGGACGTGCCATCACTGCTGGCCCTGGGCCAGACGCTGATCGAGCAGGAAACCCTGCCCGCCATGCTGGCCGAGGCCCTGGGCTCAGGTGCCCGGTTGCTGGCGCCCCTGAGGTCCCTGCCGTTGCCTTCTGCCATGGCCTGCAAGCTCACCGTGATGCGTGACCAGCGGCCCACGCTGTTCCAGCACAGTCTGGTGATGACCACCGTGGCGGTATTTCTGGCGGTCAAAAGCGGGCTGAGCGAACGCGATTGCAGCACGGTGGCGGCTGCTGCGCTGCTGCATGACCTGGGGGTGCTGCACATGGACCCGGCCTGGGATGACCCGGACCACAAGGTGGTGGGGGTAGGGCGCAAGCACCTGGTGGCCCATCCCATCTCGGCCATGCTCATGATCCGCGACACGCAGGCCTATCCACGTGCTGCCGAAGTGGCCGTGCTGGAGCACCATGAGCGCATGGACGGCAGCGGCTATCCGCGCGCCTTGCTGGGGGCGGACATCACGCCCATGGGCCGCATCCTGCTACTGGCCGAAGTGGTGGCCGCTTTCTACGAGAAATACGACGACATGCCCGCGCAGCGGCTGTCGCTGGTGCTGCGGCTCAATCACCGCAAGTTTCCTTCGGCACTGGTGGCGTTCATCCTGCCGCTTCTGCAGGAGGAAGTGGCCCGCGAATCGGCCTTGATGCCCCTGGGTAACGATGCGCCCCGCCAGATCGAATTGCTGGCCGAAGCCTTTGCCTACTGGGACCAGCTCAAGGCGGCCTTGCCTCCAGACACGGCGGCCAAGTCTTCTGCGGGCACTGCCTTTGCGTTTACCGATTCCCGCCTCATGGCATTGCAAAAAGCCCTGATCGAAGCGGGCTCGCACCCCCGGCACCAGGGCGAGTTGCTGGCGCAATTGCAAGGCGACGCCATTGGCATGGCCGAGGTCGCCCTGGTGGGGCGCGAGGCCCTGTGGCAACTGCAAAGCATCCTGAACGCCAGCCACCGCCGCTGGCCCCAGCTCTCGGACCGTGCCACGCCTGCTGATGCGGCGGTGGCGGACTGGTGCGACTGGGCGATGCGTACGCTGTAAGCAGACTTTCGGATCGACTCCGCCAGGGCGCGGGGTTTGCCTCTTCCACTGAGTACTCCGGCGCGCGGCGTTTGCTGGGCATCGCAACCCGAAAGGAAGGTCTCCCCCGCCACGCCACTCGTCGTTGCGTTCCTGGCCAAGGCTCCGGCCTTGGCGTCGTCGCGCGCTTGGATTGGCGTGGCGGGGGAGGCCTTCGCACTGGCAAAAATAGTGTGAACAAGCCCTTGCCCGCGTGGGCCTCCTCATACCGACGTCCTTGGTGGGTCTTCGCTTCCAGGTTCACCCATTCGGCAAAATACTGGTTATATTTACAGTATTCGTGTTGCCTCAACTTCTCCCACCACCATGCCTGCGCCACGCCCCTCTTTGCGGGTTGCGTCCGATTTGCCCATCCCCGTGCCTGGGGTGTGGCATGCCGACGCGCTGGGGGCCAGCGCGCAGCGCGTATTGCCTTCGGGCCATGCTGCGCTGGATGCCCAGCTGCCGGGTGGCGGCTGGCCTGTGGG
>NZ_QAIM01000476.1:3109-4783 GCF_003061035.1 Acidovorax sp. HMWF018 | reverse complement strand
CAATTGTTGTGGGTGTTTCGTTCGGTGGCCGCCTCGTTGCAGGCGCAGCAAGTGCCGCATGCGTCGCCCGCCCAGTTGCGGCTGCAAGTGCAGGGGCTGGCCCTGCCAGGGGATGCCGCCGCTGCCCCTGGCATGCAGGTGCAGATCCTCAAGCGCCGGGGGCCTCCGTTGGCGCAGGCACTCCACCTGCCGGGCTGTCATCCGCAGTTGGCGCAGGTGCTGGTGGCGCAGGCTGAGCGGCGCCGTGCGGCGCAAGAAGCCGCCAGTGCTCTATTGGCAGGGCGTCAGGCCGCATCCGTCCGTGTAGTCGGGGCCTTGGCGGGGGCGCTGGCGCGCCACGCGCCTCCAGTCCAGCCCCCAGGCCCACCAGGAGAGCAGTCAGGGGGCCGACCCGGAGGCCGGCCAGAAGGGAGCAGGCATGCACTGGATCGCTCTGCCATTGCCCTGGTCCGATGAGCCTGCCGCCTTGCCAGGTACGGGTATGGGCACGGACAAAAGTGCTGGCGCACTCCAGGCCACCGCTGGCTGGTGGGCCTTGCGTTTCACGCCGCGTGTGGCACTGGCCGATGGCGAGGCGGTGTTGCTGGAGGTGTCCACCACCGAACGCCTGTGGGGCGGGCGCGATGCGCTGCAGGCACTGGTGCTGCAAGCCTGGGCTGATGCGTCGGCCCGATGCGAAGGGGAGAGCGTTGTCCCTCCACCCGTCCGCAGCACTGAAGAGCCTGCCCATTCCTTTGGATCGACCACAGCCCCTGTGCCCCATGCACCGACTGTGTGGGGCACAGGCCCCACTGCTCTGGTCGCTCAGGCCAGGCTGCGCATGGCATTGGCAGGGCGCATCTGCCCGCCGCAGGGTAGTGCAGAGAACCTGCCTTTGCACACGCTGACAGCACTGCGCCCCCATGTGGCCAGCCTGGAGCGCATGGGGTGCCGCACCTGGGGGGCGCTGCGGGCGCTGCCGCGCGCGGGCGTGGCGCGGCGCCTGGGGGCGGGCGTGCTGCAAGTGCTGGACCAGGCCCTGGGCGATGCCCCCGAGGCCCATGCCTGGCTGCAACTGCCCGAGCAGTTTGTGTTGACCACCGAGCTGCCCGCCTTGGCCGCGTCGGCCGACGCACTGCTGTGGAGCGCCAGCCGCAGCCTGACGGCCCTGCAGGCCTGGCTGCAGGCGCGCCAGCAGGGCGTGCTGGCGCTGGAGCTGGCCTGGCGCCACGACCTGCGGCGCCTGGATGGCGTGGCGCTGCCCCCCACCCAGGCGCTGCAGGTGCGCACCGCCCAGGCCACCCACGACCTGGTGCACCTGCGGCGCCTGCTGGCCGAAAACCTGGCGCGCACCTCGCTGGCCGCGCCGGTCAACCAGATCACGCTGCGGCTGCTCGAATCGGCACCGTTGCCGCACCGCAGTGCCAGCCTGCTGCCCCCGGGGGAGGTGGGCGGGCGTGACCCCACAAGCCATGGCAGCACCGACCCGGCCGGTACCCCCGGCGAGGCCCTGCACCAGCTGTTGGTGCGCCTGTCGGCCCGCCTGGGGGCCGACCACGTGGTGGCCCCGGTGCTGCTGGCCGACCATCGGCCCGAACGCATGCAGCAATGGCGACCGGCCGCTGAAGTGCTGGGCATGCCCTCGGCTGCGACGCGCAATGCAGCCACGCGAACACCCTCCAGTCCTGTGTCCGC
>NZ_QAIM01000476.1:2255-3099 GCF_003061035.1 Acidovorax sp. HMWF018 | reverse complement strand
GTCCCGGATGCCCCCTTGCTGCCCACCTGGCTGCTGAACCCGCCCCGGCAGCTGGCTGTGCAGGGCAACCGCCCCTGCCACCACGGCCTGTTGCGCTTGCTGGCTGGGCCCCACCGGTTGGAGGCGGGCTGGTGGTCTGCCATGGATGACGCTGTAGACCCAGCACGCCCCTGCGCAGACTTGGCCTTGCGCGACTACTTTGTGGCCCACAACGACGTGGCGGGGTTGGTGTGGGTGTTTCGCGAGCGCCTGGCGCCTGCGCTGGATGGCACGCCAGCGGTGGCTCGCCCACACCGCTGGTTCTTGCACGGAATCTTTGGGTGAGCGGGCAGGGTGGTTGTCCATGGGTTTGACGCATCGCCCCCCTCTACAGGCCACTGCGGTGCCAGGCCCCGCAGCGGGCGCGGGCGAGCTGCCGGGCTATGCCGAGCTGCACTGCCTGTCCAACTTCAGCTTTCAGCGCGGCGCATCGCACCCGCAAGAGCTGGTCACGCGTGCTGCCCAACTCGGCTACCAGACGCTGGCGCTGACGGACGAATGCTCCGTGGCCGGCGTGGTGCGTGCCTGGGGGGCGGCCAAGGAATGTGGCCTGCACCTCATCGTGGGCAGCGAGTTTTTGTGGGGCGACCTGCGGCTGGTGGCGCTGGCGCGCGATGCCGAGGGCTGGGGCAACCTGTGCGAGTTCATCACCGCCGCCCGTGCCGCTGCGCCCAAGGGGCAATACCGCGTGCGTGCGGACAGCCCCTGGCACTTGCTGCAGGGGTGCGAGCTGCTGCTGGCACCATGCCGTCAGCGCTTTGATGCTTCTGATTTTGTAGCAATCAGCGCATGTATCACTAGCGCT
>NZ_QAIM01000476.1:976-2242 GCF_003061035.1 Acidovorax sp. HMWF018 | reverse complement strand
GTGCAGCGCCCACGCTGCAGCGCGTGGGCGCTGCACTGCAGCTGCCGCTGGTGGCGGCGGGCGACGTGCACATGCACGCCCGCTCGCGCAAGCCGCTGCAGGATGTGATCACCGCCGTGAAGCGCGGCTGCACCGTGGCCGAGTGCGGCTTTGCGCTGCAGCCTAACGCCGAGCGCCACCTGCGGCAGCGCGTGCGGCTGGCGGGCATCTACCCGCCCGAATTGCTGGCGGCCACGCTCACCGTGGCCGGGCGCTGCACTTTCAGCCTGAGTGAGATCCAGTACCGCTACCCGCTGGAGACCGTGCCCGAGGGCATGACACCTGCCCAGGCACTGGCCTGGCTGGTAGAGCTGGGGGTGCGAAGCCATTACCCGCTGGGCGCGCCCGAGAGCGTGCAGGCGCAGATCCGCAAAGAGCTCGACCTGATCGCGCACTGCGGGTATGAGATGTATTTCCTGACCGTGCACGACATCGTGCGGTTTGCGCGCAGCGTGGGCATCCTGTGCCAGGGCCGGGGCTCGGCGGCGAACTCGGTGGTCTGCTACGTGCTGGGTATCACGGCGGTGGCCCCCGAGCAGTCCCACCTGCTGTTCGAGCGCTTCATCAGCAAGGAGCGCAGCGAGCCGCCCGACATCGACGTGGACTTCGAACACGACCGGCGCGAAGAGGTCATCCAGTACATCTACGACAAATACGGCCGCGACCGCGCCGCCATCGCCGCCGTGGTCACCTGCTACCGCACACGCAGCGCCCTGCGCGACGTGGGCAAGGCCCTGGGCGTGGCGCCCGCCCTGGTCGATGCGTTTGCCAAAGACCACCACTGGTTTGACGAAACCTTTGCCACCGACCGCCTGCAGGAGCTGGCCCAGGCGGTGGGCGTGTCGCTGCACCGGCACATCGCCCGGCTGTGGCTGGAGCTGGCTGCCGACCTGAAGGACTTTCCGCGCCACCTGAGCCAGCATGTGGGCGGCTTTGTGCTGACCCAGGGCAAGCTCACGCGGCTGGTGCCGGTGGAGCCCGCCAGCATGAAGGACCGCTCCGTCATCCAGTGGGACAAGGACGACCTGGATGAGATGAAGCTGCTCAAGGTCGATGTGCTGGCCCTGGGCATGCTCAGCGCGCTGCGCCGCTGCCTCAACCTGCGTGCAGCCCTGCGCGGCGAGCACTGGGGCCTCAAGGAAATCCCGCGCGAAGACCCCGCCACCTACGACATGATCTGCGCCGCCGACACCGTAGGTGTGTTCCAGATCGAAAGCCGCGCGCAGA
>NZ_QAIM01000476.1:0-948 GCF_003061035.1 Acidovorax sp. HMWF018 | reverse complement strand
CCCCGCCTGCAGCCGCGCGAGTTCTACGACCTGGTGGTCGAGGTCGCCATCGTGCGCCCCGGTCCCATCCAGGGGGGCATGGTGCACCCGTATCTGCAGGCGCGCGAGCGCCGGCGCAAGGGCGAGCCTCTGCAACTCGAAAAGCCGGAGCTGGAGGACGCCCTGGCGCGCACGCTGGGCGTGCCCATCTTCCAGGAGCAGGTGATGCAGATCGCCATGATCGCGGCGGGCTTCACCCCCGGCATGGCCGACGACCTGCGCCGCTCCATGGCCGCCTGGAAGCGCAAGGGCGGCGTGCATCGCTTTGAAGAGCCTCTCAAACAAGGCATGAAAGACCGGGGCTATCCCGCCGAATTTGCCGACCGCATCTTCCAGCAGATGCTGGGCTTTGGCGAATACGGCTTTCCTGAAAGCCATGCCCACAGCTTTGCGTTGCTGGCCTATGCCAGCAGCTGGCTCAAGTGCCACGAGCCCGCGTGCTTTTTGGCGGCGCTGCTCAACTCGTTGCCCATGGGCTTTTACAGCGCCTCGCAACTGGTGCAGGACGCCCGCCGCCACGGCGTGCGCGTGCTGCCGATCGACGTGACTGTGAGCGACATCGACTGCACGCTGGAGGGCAACCCCGAGCCGCTGCGCCCCGCACGCGGCCTGGGCGCACCGCCGCTGCCCCAGCCCGCCGTGCGCCTGGGCCTGCGGCTGGTAGGCAGCCTGCACGGAGATGCCGCCCGGCGCCTGCTGCACGCCCGCGCCACAGGCCCCGCCTTTGCCACCACCGAAGACCTGGCCCTGCGTGCCCAACTGAGCCAGCAAGACCTGCAAGCCCTGGCAGCCGCCGATGCCCTGGCCAGCCTGTCGGGCCACCGGCGCCAGCAGATGTGGGACGCCGCCGCCCAGCACAGCGCGCCTCCCCTGTGGCGCGACGTGCCCGTGCACGAGGCCCCGCTGCAA
>NZ_QAIM01000475.1:0-3000 GCF_003061035.1 Acidovorax sp. HMWF018 | reverse complement strand
AACGGCGCCAGCAGCAGGCTGGCCGCGACCGCCCCGGCCAGAAACAAGGTAGCCAGCAGGCCCGCCTGCTGCGGGTCAAAGCGGTACACCGAGATCAGCGTGCCCACCCACACCGGCAACGCGACCAGATCGACCATGCCCGCGCAATGGCCCACCATCAGGGCCACGCGGCCCCGCAGCGAATTGGTTGTGATCATGGCGACCTCGCTTCAGATGGGCTCAGCCAACGCCATGAGGGACTCCCGCATGATGCGCGAGTGCTCTTCCTTGTCGCCGCCGTCGATCTCGATCTCGCCCAGGCGTGCCGAGTTCTCCACCACCATGCGGCAGCGCTCCCAGCGGCGGCTTTCAAAGGCCGCCAACGCAGCCGGCATGTCGCCCGCTGACTGCGCCAGTTCATCGGCCAGCACCAGCGCGTCCTCGATGCCGATGCAGGCGCCCGATGCAAGGTGGGGCGTGGTAGCGTGCACCGTGTCGCCGATCAACACCACGCGTCCGCGTGACCAGGGTCGGGGCATGAGCAGCCCTTCCAGCGGGCGGTACACGATCTGCGAGTCCGGGCCGATCTGGCTGCGGATAGCTTGCAGCGTGGGGGCAGTAAAGCCCTCCAGCAGCGCGCGCAGGGTGTCCACAAACGTCGCTGGATCGACATGGTCGTTGGTGGGGCGCGGCTCGGTGACGAAGAGGTACATCTCGGTCTTGGAGACCGGGTTCACGCCGGGTTTGATCTGGGGCCCCATCCACATGGTGGCCGTCTCGATCTCTGGCGGCCGGGGCAGCACGGCGCGCCACACCGCCTGGCCGCTGTAGCGCGGCCGGGGGGCGTTTTCAAACACGGCTTCGCGCACCTTGGAGTAGAGCCCGTCCGCGCCGATCACCAGGTCATAGCGCTGGCGCTGGCCGTCGGTGAAAGTCACCAGCACCCCGTCAGCCTGCTGGTCGATGGCAGCGAACGTGCAGCCCAGACGGACATTGGCGCCCGCTGCGCGGGTGGCCTCGGCCAGGATGCGGGCCAGCACCGGGCGCAGGATGGCGCCGCCACCCGGCACATCGTCGCCCGCAATGCGGGGCGTGGGCAGCGTGGCCACCAGGGGGCCATGGGGCAGGTGCAGGTTCACGCCGTCCGAGGCGTTGCCCTGGGCCAGAAAGGCCTCCAGAACGCCCAGGCGTCGAAACGCCCGCAGCGTGGCGCCGCCCAGGCTGATGCCGGCGCCATAGCTGCGCCAGCCGGGATCGATCTCGACCAGGTCCACCTGGGCGCCCTGCTTGCGCAGCTCAATGGCCGCTGCCATGCCGGAAAATCCGCCGCCAATAACCAGGATGCGTTGGGAAGATAGGCTCATGGGTTTGTCTCCTTGTTCATTTTTTTGGATTCGCCAGATGGACGTCGCCATTGGCTTGCAGGACCAGGGGTACGGGGGTGAGCGCATCGCCCAGGCACGGCCCCAGAGTGCACACCCCGGTGGCGATGTCAAACAGTGCGCCGTGGGCCGCGCAGACGATGCGGTCACCAGCCGCATTCAGATACCGGTCTTTGCGCCATGCCATCGGGACGCCATCGTGGGGGCAGACGTTGGCATAGGCATGCAAACGCAGGCCCTGCCGCACGACGATGACCGTGTCTTGGCCGTGGCCTGCGGGGTCAAAGCCCCGCGATGCGCCGTCGGGCAGGTCGCTCCAGTGGCACAGCTTCATGGTGCCAGCTCAATGGTGCGCCTGCGCTGGCGGCGGGCCCGAGGGCGCCCACTTCTCGCGGTGCTGGAACAGGAACAGCTGCGAGGCATCGGCGCTCATCGGCACCTCCCGCGGCGCCCAGGTGTTGTCGTGCTGGTCCATGTCTGCGTCGTATTCGACATGGCAGCCCAGGGGCGAGTTGAAGTACCAGAACCAGTTGCTGCCGAACCGGTGGCGCCCGGGGCCCCAGAAGCTCTGGTAGCCCTTCTCCACAAAGCGGGTGCCGGCCAGCAACAACTCGGTGGGGCCGCCCATGTGGAAGGTGAAGTGCTCGCAGCCTTTCATGAACGGGGGCGTCTGGATCATGAACAGCGTGTGGTGGTCTTGCGTGCCCGCAGGGCGCAGGAAGGGGCCGACGCCCGTGAACCGGTCTGTGCAGACAAAACCCAGGCGGGCATAAAACGCCTCGGCCTTGGCCGCGTCCGGAACGAAGTACACGACATGCGACAGCGAGCGGGGTCGCGCCACCAGGTCTGGCGGCAGACCCAGCGCGTTGGGAGCCCGCTGCGGCGCGGCCCCGGGGGCGTTGACGGATTCGGCAGGCATCCACAGCGGCTTGCGCACGGTGACCTGGAACGCGAGGGCAAAGCCCAGGTCGTCCGTGGTGCGCAGCACGCCGCCCTGGCGCACCACCACGCGGTCGCGGGTCAGTTCGGCCTCGATGGTATCGAGCGTGGCCGCGTCGGCTACGCCGTAGACGGTTTCGCGCAGCAGGCTGGCTGTGCCCAGCGAAGGCGGCAACGCCGGGTCGTCATGAGCGCGTATTTCCACGGCTGTCCCGTCCAGCGCCTCGAAGCGCCCGCCCTGTGCCGTCACCCCGACTGGGGTCAGCCCGTAGTCCGTCAGGTACTGCGCGCAGGCGGCGATGTCGTCCACGCCAAAAACCAGCGCGTCGGGTCCAATGATGTTCATCTCTTGATCCTTTGTGGTGTCAGTGGTGCGGTGGGGCTTCAAGCCCTGCAGGCGGTGTGTCCGCCCAGGACTTCTGCCACCCAATCCGCGATGTAGTGGCCCGCATTGATGCTGTTGTCAAAGCTCGCGTGCTGCGAGCCGCCTTCGCGGTCGGTGAACACCTTGAGTTCTCGCCGCGGGCTGTTGACCAGCTGCTCGTAGGTGCGGTGCGCCCACTTCAGCGGGATTTGCGAATCACGCTCGCCGTGCGTGACCAGGAAGGGCACGCGGATCTTCTCGACCACGCCGTCCAGGTGCACGTTCTGCGCGATCCGCATGAAGTCGTCGATGTCCTTGGCACCCCATACCCAGCAC
>NZ_QAIM01000474.1:11530-18839 GCF_003061035.1 Acidovorax sp. HMWF018 | reverse complement strand
CCGCCGCGCTGCGTGTGGCCTGCGCGGCGTCGCGCCGCAAAGCTGCTGACTGCGCTTCGGGCTCGCGCTGCCAGGCCTGCTCGAACAGGGCCTGGAGTGTGAGCGGCGCCGTGCCGGGGTGGGCTGTCAGGGTCTGGGCCTGCGTGGCACTGCCCAGCAGTGCCACGCCCAGCGCCATAGCCGCTACGGCGGCGGCGGGCGCATGGTGTCGTCGTTTCGTTGATTGCATCCGATTCCTCTGCAGTGGCCAGGGGCCACAGGTTGAAATCGGCGAGGCGCGATGGGAGGAAGAGCCGATCAGCAGCACACGCAGGCGTCAGCGCGCGCGTCGCGACTGCCTCAAAAGGCAGCTCTTCAACACCATCAACAAAATAGAAACGTGACAGCCCAGAGCCCCCGCCTCGCCGCTCAGGCGAGGAAGGGCCAATTGGGGCGTTCGGGGCGTGAAAGCGGCGCTGGCGGCCAGGTTGATGCAGCCTGGCCCGGCGGGCGTGCTGCAGTCACCACAATGGCGTGGTCACCGGGACTGCGCGCGAGACCACTGCCCGCGCCATGGCAGGCGTGACAGTCCATGTCCACCGGGGTGGCATTGGATGTCTTGGCTGGATGGACAGGAGACTCATCGGCCACATGATCGTGCGCATGGTGGCCAAAGTGCGAGGCTTGCGGCGCCGTTTCATGCCCGCAATAGGGCGAAGCAGCCGTCCAGATGGACTGGAGCGGCATGAACACCAACAGGAAGATCAACAGCAAGCGGCGCATGGGCAGCCGGATTCTAGGGAGGTTTGTAGAACCCCTAAAAAAACAGCGGATCGCCCAGACCGGGTTGAAGGACTTTGCGTGGTTGAGTGGCAAAACGCCCAGGCCTGAATCCGCAGCTGGATTCACGCTCCGGGCCGCCCTGCCTGCAGGGACGAGGGCAGCATCCGCCCCCATCCCCTGCACGACATCAAGCAGCAACGGCCTCGGGCTGCGCTGCCTGCGCCTTGGCCCCTTCGGCCACCACGGGCATGCGGATCAGGTGGTCAAAGGCGCTCAGCGCTGCCTTGGAGCCATCGCCCGCTGCAATCACGATCTGCTTGAAAGGCACGGTGGTGCAATCGCCCGCCGCAAACACGCCGGGGATGTTGGTGCGGCCGTGCGAGTCGACGATGATTTCGCCGAAGCGCGACAGCTCCACCGTACCTTTGAGCCATTCGGTATTGGGCACCAGGCCGATCTGCACGAACACGCCCTCCAGCGCTACTGTGTGCTCCACGTTGGTTGCGCGGTCCTTGTACTTGAGGCCATTGACCTTGCCATCGGCACCGGTGATTTCGGTGGTCTGCGCGTTGGTGTGAATGGTCACGTTGGGCAGGCTCTTGAGCTTGTTGACCAGCACGGCGTCGGCCTTGAGCTGGTCGGCAAATTCGATGAGCGTGACGTGGGCCACCACGCCAGCGAGGTCGATAGCCGCTTCCACACCGCTGTTACCGCCGCCGATCACCGACACGCGCTTGCCCTTGAACAGCGGGCCATCGCAGTGCGGGCAGTAGGCCACTCCCTTGTTCTTGTACTCGGCTTCGCCGGGCACATTCACGTTGCGCCAGCGGGCGCCAGTGGACAGGATCACCGTCTTGGCCTTGAGCGAGCCGCCGTTGGCCAGCTGCACTTCGATCAAACCACCGGGCTGCGCGGCGGGGATGAGCTTGTCGGCGCGCTGCAGGTTCATGATGTCCACGCCATAGGCGCGGGTGTGGGCTTCGAGCGCGGCGGCGAACTTGGGGCCATCGGTTTCGAGTACCGAGATGTAGTTCTCGATGGCCAGCGTGTCATTCACCTGGCCGCCAAAACGCTCGGCCGCCACGCCGGTGCGGATGCCCTTGCGGGCGGCATACACGGCGGCAGCCGCGCCAGCGGGGCCACCGCCGACGATGAGCACGTCGTACGGATCCTTGGCGCTGAGCTTGGCGGCTTCGCGGGCGGCAGAGCCGGTGTCGAGCTTGGCGACGATCTCTTCGATGGTCATCCGGCCCGAGCCGAACACCTGGCCGTTCAGGAACACCATGGGCACGGCCATGATTTCGCGGTCGTTCACTTCCTGCTGGAAGGCGCCGCCTTCGATCACGGTCGTCTTGATCTTCGGGTTGACGATGGCCATCAGCGACAGCGCCTGCACCACGTCCGGGCAGTTGTGGCAGGTCAGGCTCATGTAGACCTCGAAGTTGAAGTCTCCATCCAGCGCCTTGATGGAGTCGATCACATCCTGCTCGACCTTGGGTGGGTGGCCGCCCGTCCACAACAGGGCCAGCACCAGCGAGGTGAATTCATGGCCCAAGGGCAGGCCGGCAAAGCGCAGGCTGTTGGCGGCGCCCAGGCGCTGCAGGCTGAAAGATGGCTTGCGTGCATCGTTGCCGTCGGTGCGCAGGGTGATCTTGTCGCTGCGCAGGGATTGGATGGTCGTCAGCAGCTCGCGCATGTCGCGCGCCGTCTCGCTGTCGTCCAGGGAAGCCACCAGCTCAAACGGCTGCTGCACGCGCTCCAGGTAGGCGGCGAGTTGGGTCTTGAGTTGTTCGTCGAGCATGGTGGTGTCCTTTGAAATTCGAGTTGTGGTGTCTGGGAGGGTGACGCCAAAAAGGCTGCAGTTCAAGCCTGCTTGTCAACGTCCGGGCGTAAAAAAGCCGGACGGCATGGCGCGATGGCGCCATGACGCTGTCCGGCTTTGGAGGAGCCGTGGATTAAATCTTGCCAACCAGGTCCAGCGAAGGCGTCAGCGTCTTGGCGCCTTCCTTCCACTTGGCGGGGCAGACTTGGCCAGGGTTGGCGGCGGTGAACTGGGCAGCCTTGAGCTTGCGCAGGGTTTCCGACACGTCACGGGCGATTTCGTTGGAGTGAATTTCCATGGTCTTGATCAGGCCATCGGGGTTGATCACGAACGTGCCACGCAGTGCCAGACCTTCTTCAGGAATGTGCACGCCGAAAGCGTTGGTCAGCTGGTGCGTTGGGTCGCCGACCAGCGGGAACTTGGCCTTGCCCACGGCGTCGGAGGTTTCGTGCCACACCTTGTGCGAGAAGTGGGTGTCGGTGGTCACGATGTAAACCTCGGCACCGGCCTTTTGGAATTCAGCGTAGTTGTCGGCAGCGTCTTCGATTTCGGTGGGGCAGTTGAAGGTGAAGGCTGCAGGCATGAAGATCAGCACGGACCACTTGCCCTTGAGGGACTGCTCGGTCACTTCGATGAATTCACCCTTGCCGGCACGGTTGACAAAAGCGGTGGTCTTGAAGGGCTGAACTTGCGTATTGATCAGGGACATTGCTGTTTCCTTTGTGGTTGGTTGACTGAACAGGACTGAAGTTTAGGCATTTCCAAGCCATCAATCCAATTAATTGATTACATCGAATCAATTGCCAATTACTATACAACGCACCGTACGACCTCCCGGTGACATCCCTGGCGAGCCGCAGGGCACACAGGATGTGAACGCGAACGCCTCTCAGCATCACACGCAGCCCGCGCGCCACAGCAGGGGCTTGCCTTGCGCTCCAAGATATTGGTCAAAGACGGCTATCGCGCTTTAACGAATAGCGCCTAAAGCTCACTAATTCATAGCAAAGGCCTGATTCACAAGCTCCAAACACTGCTGATTTGTTCCGTGAAGAGCTCTAAACCCCGCCAGTGGTGACGCTTGCCACGCTTTGCCTGCGCAACACCGTGCGCCAGCACCTGCTGATGCCGCTGGATGCGGGTGTGGGCCGCCCTGCTATAGCTTTCGCTCGTACGGGAGCGGCGCGGTAGTGCGGGTGACGAACGCGTAGAGCCACAGGATTCAGCGCTGCGCGAACGCCGCGCGTTGGGACCGGACCCACCGGTTAGTTGTTACTGGCAAGCCCACCAATCGCCTTGTTCACATCCACGCTCAGGATGCGCGGGTCCCGTTGAGCAAACAGCTTTTCAAGCTGTGGCCTGGTGATAAAAAGGTACACCAGCCCCATGTGCGCATCGACCTCTGAAAGCACGGGCAACGCCTCCACACCGGCAGCTTTGAGAATCTCGTCCAACGCGCGGGTGTTGGCATCCATCTGGTAGCGGCGCGCCTTGGGGCTTTGGTGAGGCAAGTGTGTGTAAGTCACGCCACCTCGCAGAAGGATATGGATTTCCGCACGGCCTTCACGCGCCGCAACGCGCAGCGCGTCCTCATGCCAGATGGCCGACGGCTGGCGCACAAAACCACGCGGCCGCACCGCCCGCACATGCACGCTTTCCACCAATCCAAAAAACGCCACCCGATCAATTTTGGCCGGCACCACAGGCGCGAGCTGGGGGTTCTGCCTGCGGTCGATACCCTTGATGTGCTGCGCAAACGGCTCGGTAAGCAGGCGGTCCAGCACTTCGTTCACTTCCGAGGGGCCGTCAAAGCGGGTGCTGCCGTCGGGTAGCAGGGTATATGGCGGCTCTTCGGTAGCCAGTACCAAGTCCACCTCTACGGTGGGTGAGGCGACGAGCGCATCGTCGATCGCTTCGAAGCTGCCATCACCGGCACGTTCACGCCCCCAGCTCCGGCCCGTTGGATCAATGGAAAACTTTTCGGCCAATGCGGTGCGTGAAAGCAGGGCGATGCCCGCCGAGTCGGTATAAAACCCAATCCACCCCAATCCGTTGTTCCTGCGGCCAGTGGGAAAAGCGGAATCGCCCAATTCCGCATACAGCCGATCGGCCAAGGCCTGCAGCCGCAATGTCTGTTCTTCTGACCGCGTGCGCCAGGCGCTGCGATCGAGGGTCACCATGACCCGCACCCAGCCGGTACGCTGAACTTGCTGCTGAAGCATTGCAAGTTCATAGGGATGAATCTCCGCCGCAGTGGCTTGGAATGCCACTGCGGCCAGGGCCGCCAACAGGCTTGCGGCGCGCGCCCGGATGCGTGCCATGCCACCCGAAGGGAAATAGGGGAAATGGATTGGTGGTGCCATGTTGTGCTCCCGAATTGCGCCGCTTGCTCAGTGCCACATATGTCGAACGGTGTGGCGTCTTGCAAATGAGCCACGTTTGCCCTGGCGCAACAACCATTTTTTGACCATTGAGTGCGCATACACAGGCGGCACCATGCTTCTTCCTGAACGCGAACACCTCTCAACATCAAACGCAGCCATTGCGTAACCGCAGGGGCTTACCTTGCGTGGGTTGATGCAGGTCACGACAATGTGTGTCGCATCAATTCACAAACCAGAACAAGGAGTCCCCATGAAAGGTGACGCACAGGTCATTGGCCATCTGCAGGCCCAGCTCAAGAACGAACTCACCGCCATCAACCAGTACTTCCTGCACTACCGCATGCTCAAGCACTGGGGCTTCGACAAGCTGGCGAAGAAGGAGTATTCGGAATCCATCGGCGAGATGAAGCATGCCGACTGGCTCATGGACCGCATCTTCACGCTGGACGGCCTGCCCAACCTGCAGGACCTGGCCAAGATTCAGGTCGGCGAAGACGTGCCAGAGATCCTGGCCTGCGACCTGCGCGCCGAACAAGGCGCCCAAGCCACCATCAAGGATGGGATCGCCCACTGCGAAAGCGTGCGCGACTATGTATCGCGCGACCTGCTGCAAAAGATCCTGGACGACACCGAGGAGCACATCGACTTCCTCGAAACCCAGATCGATCTGATCGGCAAGGTGGGCCTGCAGAACTACCTGCAGTCGCAGATGGGCGATGTGGAGTAAGGCCACGGATCGCCAGATCGGTCCACGAAAGCGGGCAGAAAAATCAAAACGGGCTTCGGCCCGTTTTTTTTGTGCCTGCGCGCTGCAACTTTGAGAATATTTCTCCGGGATAGCAATGCCCCCTGCGATCACGGGTTGTTGCAAGTGCACATCAACGGAAGAAAATTCCCGCAACACAAATGCGAATGCTTCTCAACAAAAGTAGAATATCAGCCTACCACCAGCGGCCGGGTTCAGTGACACCCTGATTCCCGAGCCCGCCAGCAAGCCAGTCAGCCCGGCTCCAGCCGCCCGTTGCAGCCAGCGTTTGTGCGTTTTGTACCCACACACCTGTCTGGAGCTCTTTGCTGATGCCGCACCGTACGACCCGCCCCTGCCTTGCGGGGCCCTTGCCCACATACACCCCCGGGTCTCCCCGGGCCCTGCCATGAAGGCCACCCTCGTCGATGGACGCTACCGACTGGCCATCACCTCCCGCGCCGTGGCGGCGATAGGGGGCGGCTACGCGCTGGCGGCAGGCTTCTCGGCGGCGCTGTCGCTCATGCTTGCGCAATGCATGCCCCGCGTGGAGGCTGTGCTCACGGCCACCATGCTCTCGTGGGTGGTGTATGCCGCCGCCGCTGGCTGGGCTTTTTACACACGCACCGCCTGGGGCGCCTGGGGTGGCACGCTGCTGCCTGCACTGGTGCTGGGCGCCTGCGCCACGGCACCGCATTGGATGAAGGCAGCGGCATGACCAGCAGCACACTCCCATCGCAAACCCCGGCCGAACGGGCCCCTGCAGCCACCGCGGCCAACACTGCGTCTGAAGCAGCACGCTCAGCCAAGAAGCCCAAGGCGCCCAACGACCGCGAAGGATTCCGCCAGGCCATGTCTTGGCTGCACACCTGGGCCGGATTGATCCTGGGCTGGCTGCTGTTTGCAATCTTCCTGACCGGCACGCTGTCGTTCTTCAAGAACGAGTTCAACCTGTGGATGCGCCCCGAGATGCATGGGCTGCAGCCGGTGGATGCCACCGATCCGCAGGTGGCGCAAAAAGCCCTGGACGCGCTGGTACGCCGGGTGCCCAACGTCACGCAGTGGATCATGCACCTGCCCGACGACCGCGACCCTGCGGTCAACATCCTGTGGCGCGACACGGGCAATGGCCGCTTCGAGACGCTGCGCATGAACCCGCAGACCGGCGAGGCCATCGACGCGCGCCAGACCATGGGCGGCGACTTCTTCTACCGCTTCCACTTCGAGCTGCGCACCGCGCAGAAGGGGCGCTGGACCCTCGAAGGCCGCTGGGTGGTGGGCGTGGCCACCATGCTGATGTTTGTGGCGCTGATCTCAGGGGTGATCACGCACCGCCGCATTTTCAAGGACTTCTTCACCTTCCGCCCCACCAAGGGCGGCCAGCGCGCCTGGCTGGACGCACACAACGTCAGCGGTGTACTGGTGCTGCCGTTCTACCTGATGATCACCTTCAGCGGACTGATGATCTTCCACACGCTCTACATGCCTGCAGGCATTGCCACCGCCTACAAGGGCGAGAACGGCGTGGACTCCAACACGTACTTTGCCGACCTGCAGGGCGAGAAAGCCGAAAGCCGCCCCCGGCGCAGACCGGGA
>NZ_QAIM01000474.1:11190-11506 GCF_003061035.1 Acidovorax sp. HMWF018 | reverse complement strand
GGTCGAAGTCACCCGCCACGAAGGCGACCGCCTGCAGTACCGCCCGCCACGCCTGCTGTTTGACGCCACCACCGGCCAGTGGCTGGACCAGGCCGACGCCACCGGCCCCGCCGTCAAGACCTATGGCGTGCTGTATGGCCTGCACATGGCACGGTTTGCCGATGTGGGCCTGCGCTGGGCGCTGTTTGGCTTTGGCGTGCTGGGCAGCCTGATGATCGCCACCGGCTTGGTGCTGTGGTCGGTCAAGCGCAGCGCCAAGTCGCAGACGCAGGCCAGCCGCAAAGGGATCGCCGCCAATAAAGACAACATGGCGGGC
>NZ_QAIM01000474.1:0-11180 GCF_003061035.1 Acidovorax sp. HMWF018 | reverse complement strand
CGGCGTGTACATCGCCTCCAACCGCCTGGTCCCGCTGAACGCAGAGGGCCGGGCCGATGTGGAACTGGCCTGGTTCTTCAGCGCCTGGGGCCTGGCCCTGCTGTGGGCGCTGGCCTGCGCCGTGGCGCGGCCTAGCCGCATGGGCTGGTCGGTGCCACTGGGCGCAGCGGGGCTGGTGTGGGCGCTGCTTCCGGTCATCAACGCCCTGACCACCCACGCCCACTTGGGCGTCACGCTGCCTGCGGGCGAATGGGTGTGGGCCAGCATGGACCTGGCGTTCCTGACCACTGGGCTGGTGCTGGGCTGGCTGTCGTGGCGGCTGCGCCCGGGCCGTTGGCCCCGGGGCACCGCCGCGGCGGCCAAGGCGCCCCGCACGGCCCCGGCGGCTGCCTTGCCCGCTGCGCCCGAAGTGTCTGTTTCAACGTCGGGGGCTTGAACACCATGTCCGCATTTCTGCTGTGTTTTGCGGCCTGGTCGGTGATGGCGTTGGGCATGGACCGCCACCATGAAGACGCCACAGGCCGCGAAGGTGCGGCCCGCCGCCTGCAACAGCTGCGCCGCGCGGGGTGGCTGTTGCTGCTGCTGTCGCTGTGGCTGGCCGCACACCCGGCCGATGGCGTGCCCGCATCGCTCGGCGTGACCGCATGGGCCGTGGCCCTGTCAGTAGCTGCCGTGGCCGTGACGGCCACTGTGACCTGGCAGCCCCGGCGCATACCGCTGCTGGCGGGGTTGGCCCTGCTGGCTGGCCTCGCCGCCTGGGCCGGGGGGTGGTGAGCGGAAAGGATGCAGCGGCCCTGCGGGCTCGCCGCTCCTTCTGATCCACCGCCCTCCTCAGCTTCCTTTTCTCCCACTCTCCGCACCCCTCCCAGCCACCGGCCCCATGGGCCCGCGCCAGGCCTGGTGCCTGCGGAGCCGTTTTCAACCGCGTTGCGCACACACCAAGGACAAACCATGCACGCACCTTTCCACCGTCCCTTCCGCCACCCCAAGGCCCTGCACCCGCTGGCCGCCGCGGTCCTGGCCGCGTTTTGCGGCACCGCGCTGGCACAAGCAACACCGCCCTCTGCGCCGACCCAGACGCTGGGCGAGGTCACCGTGCAGTCCACCAGCGGCGATGACGGCTATTCGCCCGCCGTCAGCACCTCGGCCACCAAGGGCAGCGCGCCGCTGCGCGATGTGCCCCAAGCCGTGAACGTGGTACCCGAGCAGCTCATGCGCGACCAGGGTGCGCGGTCGATGGAAGACGTGCTGCGCAACGTACCCGGCGTGGCCATGAGCCACGGCGACGGCCAGCGTGACCAGGTGGTGATCCGTGGCTTCACCGCCATTGCCGACCAGTTCGTGGATGGGGTGCGCGACGATGCGCTGTACTTCCGCGACCTGGCCGACATCGAGCGCGTGGAGGTGCTCAAGGGCCCCGCCGCCGTGCTGTACGGGCGCGGCTCCTCGGGCGGCCTGATCAACCGCGTGACCAAGAAACCCAAGTTTGGCGAGACATCGGGGGAGGCTTCTCTGGGCCTGGGCAGCTACGCCTTTCGCCGCGCCACGGCCGATGTGAATGTAGGCATCAGCGACACCGCTGCCTTCCGCATCAACGCCGCCGTCGAAGACTCGGGCAGCTACCGCGACCAGCAGTTCATCAAGCGCCACAACTTCGCGCCGTCGCTCGCGCTCAAGCTCGCGGCGCAGACCGACCTACTGCTGCAGTACACCAACGCGCGCGACAAGCGCCTGACGGACTTCGGCATTCCCGCACTCAACGGCCGTCCAGTGAACGTGCCCGCCAGCACCTACTACGGCTCCAGCAACGCCGCACAAGACGACACCACCACCAGCACCATGCAATCGCTGGCGGCCACCCTCAACCACCGCTTCAACGACGACTGGTCGGTGCGCAATGTGACACGCGCATACGACTACACGCTGGACCGCTACAACACCCTGCCCGGCGGCACCACCAACCCGGTGAACCTGACCGTGGGCCGCACACGCTCGTTCATCCTGCGCGACGAAAGCGGCCTGTTCAACCAGACCGACGTGACCTGGCGCAACCAGCTCGGGGGCCTGAAGCAGGAGTGGCTGATAGGCATGGAACTGGGCCGGCAGAAGAAGCGCGCGGAGTCCGTGTCGGGCGGAGCAGACCGCGTCTCCATCTTCAACCCCGCCGGCGTAGCCGCTCCGGTGATACCTGTCGCCAGCTACACCGCCGACAGCGCCATCCCCAGCCACACCACCCAAGACACAGCGGCGCTGTACTGGCAGAACCAGATCACGCTGGCCCCGCAGTGGAAGGCGATGGTGGGTGCGCGCTACGACGTGTTCAAGCAGCAGACCGAGTTTGATCGCAAGCTCTCCGCGTTGTCGCGCACTGACAAGAAGTTCAGCCCCCGCGCAGGCCTGGTCTGGCAGCCCAGCGACGCCGTGTCGTACTACGTGTCGTACAGCAAGTCGTTCCAGCCTTCGGCAGAGACTTTTGCACTGGCCGCCAACAACACCGCCAACGAACCAGAGATCACGCAGAACAAGGAAATCGGCGTGAAGCTCGACCTGCTCGATGGCCGCATGAACGTGACGGGCGCGCTCTTCAACCTGGAGCGCACCAACATCAAGAACACCGACCCCTCCAACCCCTCGCGCCAGATCAACGTGGGCACGCAACGCACCAACGGCCTGGAGCTGACCGCCAACGGCCGCCTGCACGGCCGCTGGGATGTAAGCGCCGGCTACGCCTGGCTGGATGGCCGCATGACGAAATCACTGGCCACCACCACCTCCACCCAGTTGCCTACCGCCGCCATTGCCGCCCAGGACAAAGTGCCTGCGCTCACGCCCCGCAACTCGGCCTTCCTGTGGGCCATGAAGGACCTCGGCCACGGCCTGCGCGCGGGCGGCGGTGTGAACTACGTGGGTGCGCGCTTTACCTCACTGACCAACCTGGTCACCCTGCCCGCCTACACCACAGTGGACGCGGCCCTGCAGTACACGCAGGGAAAGTGGGAGGTGGATGTGAACATCAAGAACCTGCTCAACCGCAAGTACTACGTGTCGGCCCATGGCAGCAACGACAACCTGATCCTGCCAGGCTCCCCGCGTGCTTTGCAGGTCACGCTGCGCACGTACTTCTGACGTGGCCAAGAGGCACAGGCATCTCAGTCAACCCGCCGCTTCACTGGACATGTCATAGCTGAATCCTAGATGTCGCTGACGAACTGCCAAAGCTCGTCAGCAGCTACTGAAAATATAGCAATTTCCCCGACGAAAAGATTCCTGCGGTCACAGGGATCGCAGTGCTCGGGGAGCGGGCCGCGGTCAGCACATGCTCCAGTTGCCGTCGTAGAGATCAGCCCTTAGCCCCAGCTCCACGATCTGCGCAATCAAGGTACGCACCGATTGCCTGGCCTTGTCACCTTCTGGGTCGTCGTGTTGCGCCAACTGCGCGGGGCGATGGGCACCAGTGGCTTTGCGTACCCACACTCCGCGCCAGCGGGCCATGTTGGTGGTTTCCAGTGCCACCGCATTCAAGGCATCAATGTAGATGTATCCGGTGGTCATCACCTGCCGGATACTCTCCCGTTCGGCCGCGCAAGGAGCGGTGATCTGTTCGCTTTGCATCGCCAACATCGTCATGCCGATCAGACGATTCAATGACGAGGACGTCTGCACGGAGAGATCCACCAATCGATGCACCAGGTCATGCAGAACGGCATCCTCACCCGCTCGGTTCGCACCGAACCCGTCGACAGAAACGATGGCCAATGTGCCGGACATGGCCGTCAGCATGTGGGAAGCCAATGCAAAGAGGTTCACGATTCCCAGTGTGCCCTTGCGCTGCTCTGGGCTTTCCACCTTCGGCAAATAGTCGAATTGCCGCGTGAACAGCTCTTGGATCAGTTGTGTGGACTCATCAGTCATTGCCGACTTCCAGCGCGTAGCGGACAAATCAGGGCAGTACATCGCAGCGGCTCAGGCCGCATAGCCAAGACTGGGTCGCCGCGTGTAGCCGACCAAAGGAGCGCCCGACTGCTCTTCAATCTTGAAGATCTGCACTGCCTGTATCAGCTGCTGGGCCTGCATGTCCAGACTCTGCGCTGCGGCCGCGCTTTCTTCGACCAGCGCTGCGTTCTGTTGCGTGACCTGGTCCATCTGGTTCACCGCCTGGCCGATCTGGGACACGCCGGAGCTCTGCTCAGAGATGGCAGCGCTGATCTGCCCCACAACTTCCTTCACACTCTGGATGGCGCCAACCACTTCGTCCATGGTCTGGCCCGCCTGATCCACCAGCTGGGTACCGGCAACCACCTTTTCCACGCTTTCGCTGATCAATGCCTTGATCTCCTTGGCGGCCGTGGCACTGCGCTGCGCAAGGTTGCGCACCTCGGTGGCCACCACGGCAAACCCGCGCCCTTGTTCACCCGCCCGCGCGGCCTCCACAGCGGCGTTCAGCGCCAGGATGTTCGTTTGAAAGGCAATGCCGTCAATCACGCCGATGATGTCGGAAATCCTGCGTGAGCTGTCGTTGATACCCCGCATGGTGTCCACCACCTGCGATACCACTTTGCCCCCCTGGGTGGCGACGGTGGTTGCGGTCATGGCCAACTGATCTGCTGACTTGGCGTTCTCTGCGTTGTTGAGGACCGTGGTGCTGAACTGCTCCATGGTGGCGGCCGTCTGCTGCAGGGCGCTGGCCTGCTCTTCGGTACGGTGGCTCAGGTCGATATTTCCGCGTGCAATTTCGGACGTGCCCATGGCGATGGACTCGGATGCGCCGCGCACCTTGGTAACGATGTCCGCCAGGTTCTGCTGCATAGCGCTCAAAGAAGCCAGAACGCTCCCCTGGATGGCGGTGTCCGCTCCGTCCATTTTCGACAGGTCACCATTCGCCACGCGGCGCGCCGCATCGCTGAGCGTATCAGGCTCAGCCCCCAGTGCACGCGACAGGCTGCGTGTGATCAGGTAGCCAGAGATCAGCGCCACCAATGCCGCCGCCAAAGCAAGGGCGACCAGGTAGGTGCGCTGCGCGGCCATGTCCGACTCAGATTGCTGCACAAGCTGGCCTGATCGCTCGTCGGTGACAGCCTGGTATTCATTGGTCTTGGAGACCAGCGCGGCCAGCAGAGGGCGGCACTTCTCGTTGATCATGGTGATGGCCTCATCCCGCTGGCCATTCAGCGCCAGATCCACGATCTTCAAAGCCACAGGGCTGTAGGCGTGTTCGATCTTGTCGATGTCGTCCACAAGCGTCTTGATGTGTGCCGGCACATGGCCTGCTGCGGCCATTTCTTTCAGTCGAGCCAACCGGTCCTGAACATCAGCATGGGCTTTGCTCACCGCGAGCTTCTCAGCAGCGCGTTCTGATTCCGAGGTGACTATCACCAGGTTACGCGCCGCAATGGCACGGCGGTTGACGGCCGACTGCACGTCTTTCGCCAGATGGGCGCGGGCATTGATGCCGGTGACGTAGTCGTGGAACAGGTCCTTCTGCTTTGTCATGTCATAGATGGCAATCCCAGCCACCAGCAGGATCAGGGTCACCATCAGGCCGAAGGCCAGACTCAGTTTTCTACGGACGGTCATGCGGTTGCGGTTCATGCATATCACCTTGTTGATTGACGTGGCGCAATTTTTGACGAATTTATCATTTTAGTCAATTTGTTTTTATCAATTAGAGATCGAAGCAGCCGCACTGCAGTCAAATTTTCCAAACTACACCAATTGATCGGGAATCATTCGCATTTACGGGATAAAATTTGGTTACCGCAAGCCAAAGCCCTTTCTCTCGGCTGCAGCCAGCTCCCTCCGTCATCAGATGCATTCGGGTTGCCTGGCTTGAAACACTCCTTTCTCTCTGATCCTTCCGGCTTGGCCGCCGCTTTGCGTCTGGCTCTTCAGTGCGTGCGTGCGCAGCGCTTTGAAACTCAAAGCCCTTGCGGTAGCAAATCGCTCAACAAGGTTCTCATCCCATGCTGAGCCCCACCGCCCTGCGCCGCTGGAGCTGGACCCACAAATGGTCCAGCCTGGTGTGCACCGTCTTCATGCTTCTGCTGTGCATCACCGGCCTGCCGCTGATCTTTCACCACGAAATCGGCCACCTGCTGGGCACCGAGGTCGAGGCGCCCGCCATGCCTGCCAACACGCCGCGCGCGAGCCTGGACCAAGTGCTGGCCACCGCGCAGGCGCTGCACCCCGAGCGGGTGGTGCAGTTCGCGTCGCATGCGGAGGACGATGACAACGTCTGGTTCGTCACGCTCACGCCCACCCCGGCGCCCACCGATGACTTCCGCTCTGTGGCGGTGGATGCCCGCACGGCCCAGGTGCTGGCGCAGCCACGGTTTGACGAAGGCTTCATGTACGTGATGTTCAAGCTGCATGTGGACCTGTTCGCGGGGCTGCCGGGCAAGCTGTTTCTGGGCTTCATGGGCTTGCTGCTGCTGGTGGCCATCGTCACCGGCGTGGTGTTGTATGCGCCGTTCATGCGCAAGCTGGCGTTTGGCGAGGTGCGGCGGGATCGGTCCACGCGGGTGAAGTGGCTCGACCTGCACAACCTGCTGGGCATCGTCACGCTGGTGTGGGCCTTCGTGGTGGGTGGCACGGGCATGATCAACACGTGGGCCGACCTGCTCATCAAGTACTGGCAGTACGACCAGCTCTCGGTGCTGCTCAAGCCGTATGAGGGCCAGCCCATCGTGCCCGCTGCAGAGCGGGCGCCGCTGCAGCAGGCGCTGGAGGCCGCGCAGGCCGAGGCGCCAGGCACCAAGCTGTCGTTCATTGCGTTCCCGGGCACGGCGTTTTCCAGCCCGCACCACAACACGTTTTTCCTGCGCGGCAACGAGCCGCTCACCTCGCGCCTGCTCAAGCCCGTGCTGGTGGACGCGCGCACAGCGCAGGTCACCGCATCGCCCACGCTGCCGTGGTACCTGACGGCGCTGCTCGTGTCGCAGCCGCTGCACTTTGGCGACTACGGCGGCATGCCGATGAAGATCCTCTGGGCGCTGCTCGACATCGCCACCATCGTGGTGCTGGGCAGCGGGCTGTACCTGTGGCTGCGCAAGGGCGTACAGACAAGGAGCCCTTCGCCCAACGCCGCGGGCAGCGTCACCGGTCACTTGGCTGGCGGCGCATTGCCCACATCGGGCGCAGCGCGCACCACCGAGGGGGCCGTATGAACAAGCGCAGCCCTTTCTGGGCCCTGTGGGGCGGGCCCATCGTGATGGGTGTGCTCACCACCACCGGGCTGCTCACGGCCCTGGTGTCCGACACCTGGGGCGACTGGTGGTCGTGGGTGGCGCTGGGCATCCCCGTGGGGGTGATGGGCTGGTACGGCCGGCCGCGCGCACCGGTGCCGACTCCCCCAGCAAAGAACCCGCGCGCGAGCGCGGAGTTGTGAGCGTTTTCCGGCGGCTGTCATGACGACCTCACGGCGGTCGCTGAAGCGGGCCCCACGGCCCACCGATCTGCGCTGTCGTCCGGTGTGAGCCGGGCGCTGCAACGTTCAGATCAAAAAAGCCACCCAGCGCTTATCTCAAAAGCGCAGGCAGCTACCAAAAAGTGAGCTTTGTTGCACCCACCCGGGGGGGTGCGGCGGGCTGCGCGCTGCGTTTTTGGCGGCGTTCCCGAATCCCAAACCAAAGAGAGGAAATATCCATGTCTTGTGCTCCCACCTTCCCACGCCCTTGGCTGGCTGCCGCGCTGACCATCGCCAGCGTGACCGCACTGGCCCCTGTCCACGCGCACCAGGTGTGGCTGGAAAACGCCGGGGGCCAGGCGCGCCTGCACTTCGGGGAGTTCAACGACAACCTGCGCGAGACTTCGCCCGGCCGGTTGGACCAGTTCAAGGGCGTGCCCGTGCTAGAACAGCAACGCACGGGCGCCGCCGCCCAGCGTGTGGAAGGCCAACTGGGCAAGGACGCTTTTGTCTACCCCGCCGCCGGCACGCCCGACACCCTGTTTGCCACCGCCACCTACCCGCTGATCGACCGCAGCAAGCGCAACCTGCCCGCGATGGTCTGGCAGCCCTCGGCCCGCTGGGTGGCCAGCCTGGCCAAGCCCGTGGCCCCCACCGCCCCGCTGGACCTGGTGCCCACCGGCAAGCCGGGTGAGCTGAAAGTGGTCTATCAGGGCGCACCGCTGCCCAAGGCCAAGGTGCAGCTGGCCGCACCCTCGGGCTGGACGCGCGAGGCCGAGGCCGGTGAAGACGGCACAGTGACCTTCGTCACCCCCTGGAAGGGCCAGTACGTGGCCGAGGTGAAGCACAGCGACAAGACGCCGGGTGAGGCACATGGCGCACCGTACGGCGAAGCCAGCTACGTGACCACGCTGAGCTTTGTGCTGGCCGACGGCATGCCGTCGCCGTCCCTGCCCCCAGCGGCCACTCCCGCCTCTGCGGGACGCTGACCGGCGCCCATTTCAAGCCAAAACGGCCGCTTGCGCTAGTCGAATATGCCCAAGTAGCTATCCAATTAATAGCAGATCATGCATCCTTCCGCATCCAATTCGCGCGCATGCTGCGCGCCGCGCACCGCGGTGGCACAGGCCGCCCTGCTGCTGCTGTGCAGCGCCGCTGCCCATGCACAAACCGCTCCGACCACCACGGCCGAGACCACGCTGGCCCCTGTCACCGTCTCTTCGGGCGCGGGGCAGGAGAACCCCACCGCACCCGTCACCGGCTTTGTGGCCAAGCGTGCGCTGAGCGCCACCAAAACCGACACGCCCCTCATCGAAACACCCCAGGCCATCAGCGTGATCACCCGCGACCAGATGGAAGCCCAGGGCGTTCAGACGCTGCGGCAGGTGACGGCATACACAGCGGGCGCGGTGTCCAACTATTTCGACAGCCGCGTGGACAGCTTTGCCGCACGCGGCGGCACGGTGAGCCAGTACCAGGACGGCCTGCTGCGCACCTACGGCACCTACAACACCAGCCGGCCGGACCCGTACACGCTGGAACGTGTGGAGTTTCTGCGCGGCCCCACCTCCGTGCTGTACGGCCAGGGCAGCGTGGGCGGCGTGCTCAACCTGACCAGCAAACGCCCGCAGGCCGACACCCTGCGCGAGGTGCAGGTGCAGCTGGGCAACAACGCGCGCAAGCAGATCGCCGCCGACCTGACGGGCGCGCTCGACCAAGACGGCCAGTGGCTCTACCGCCTGGTCGCCGTGGGCCGCGACAGCGGTACGCAGGTGGACCATGTGGACGACAACCGCGTGGTGTTTGCGCCATCGCTCACCTGGAAGCCCAATGCCGACACGTCGCTGACGCTGCAGGCGCTGCACCAGAAGGACCAAAGCGGCTCGCTCATTGGCTTCTTCCCGTGGCAAGGCACGCAGCTGCCCAGCCAGTACGGACAGATTCCGCGCAACACCTTCATCAGCGAGCCGGGCTGGGACGCGTACGACACCAGCAACAACTCCTGGGGCTACCTGTTCAGCCACCGTCTGAACAGCGACTGGACAGTGCGCCAGAACCTGCGCCGCACCGTGAGCGAGGTGGACTACCGCACCATCTACACCAGCTTCACCGCCAACGCTGGGACCGGCCGCCCTGCGCGCCCCGTGTTCAACAGCGACAACCGCACGTTGGTGCGCGATGCGGTGTGGAACCTCAACACCGGCCGCATGCTGCTCATCGACACGCAGCTCGAAGGCAAGCTGCAGGCGGGCAGTACCGCGCACACAGTGCTCGCAGGCCTGGACGTGCAGCGCAACCACACCGGCCAGCAGGCGTGGCGAGCGGTGGCGTCGTCCATCGACGTGTACAACCCCGTGTACGGCAACTTCACGCCACCCACTGCGGCGCAGCTGGTGCGCCAGCCCAGCGTGGTGCAAAAGCAGTTGGGGTTCTACGCGCAAGACCAGATCCAATGGGGCCGCTGGACGGCCACGCTGGGCCTGCGCCACGACAGTGCGCAGACCGATACCGAAGGCCGCCCTGCCGCTGCCGTGGACGACAAGGCCTGGACCAAACGCGCAGGCGTCACGTACCAGATGGATGGCGGCTGGGCGCCGTATGTGGGCTACTCCGAATCGTTCCAGCCCCTGGGTGGGCTCGACGCGTACGGCACCCCCTACAAACCCCAGCGCGGTGAACAATGGGAGGCCGGGGTGAAGTGGCAGCCGCCAGGCCAGGGCATCAGTGCGTTTGCCGCTGTGTACACCCTGCGCGAGAAGAACCGCAAGACCACCGACCCCGGCAACCCGCTCAACAGCCTGCAGATCGGCGAAGTAAAGGTCAACGGTTTCGAGGCGGAGGTGCAGGCCAGCCTGGCGCGCCAGTGGGACTTCACGGTGGGCTACGCCTTCACCGACGCCCAGATCAGCCGCAGCAACGCAGGCGACCAGGGCCAGCCCGTGGCCAGCGTGCCCCGGCACACCGCATCGGCCTGGCTGAGCCACCGCTTTGCAGCGCAGGGACGTGGCGGCTGGGTGGTGGGCGCGGGCGTGCGCTACACCGGCTCGCAATGGAGCGGCACCAGCGCCATCAGCACCCCTGCCGCCACCCTGGCCGATGCCATGCTGGCCTACGACGCTGGCGACTGGCGCGTGGCCTTCAACGTGGTCAACCTGACCGACAAGGTGCACATCACTCAGTGCCTGGCACGCGGGGATTGCTTCTACGGACAGGCGCGCACCTACACGCTGACCTCGACCTACCGGTTCTAGGGGCCCGTTGACGATCCCTCAAGGGGTCGTCGCCCACTCCACGAACCCCACCAGCCGCCCTGCAGCGCCTGCAATCCTCGCGGCCCTTGCAGCGCCTTCACGGCGGCAGCAGCCCGGGCACTGCGGCACGCCGATGGCAGCCCACGTGGGGCTTGCGCTGCATTCGCGACCTTGACGGGGGTGCCGGGCTACGCCCCGGGTCGGTTCTGGCGTGCCCTACCAGAACCATGTTGCGCCGCAACGACATCTTGATGACAAAAAGGTGTTTACCCCGCTGGCGGCCAATCACGGCGGCCAGTAGCATCCCCTTCCGTTGCAAAGTGCAACGATCACATCACCACAGGCACCAAACTTGCTTGTAGCGGCGGCCCGAAGGCATCACCCCTGTGCGTTTTTGGCCGGTGATTATTTGTCATCAAACAAAATTTGATTTAAGGCAACGCTGATTAAGGTCCACCATTGAGAGGGGTCAAACGTTATCCGCAGATGAAGCAGCAGACCTTGGCAATGGCCGCAGATCAAGACAA
>NZ_QAIM01000473.1:1173-2337 GCF_003061035.1 Acidovorax sp. HMWF018 | reverse complement strand
GGGCGGCATGTCGGCAGCGAGGGCGTGCGGGCCCCGATTGTCCCCGGTGTCAGGGCATGCCCAGCAGCAGGGCCACCAATTCGCCCGTGCTGGTGGCCCCCAGCTTGCGCATGATCCGCCCCCGGTGGGCTTCCACCGTGCGGTGGCTGATGTGGAGGTGGCGGGCAATCTGCTTGCTGGTGGCACCGGTGACGATGTGCTGCGCCACCTCGCGCTCACGCACCGTGAGCGGCGTACTGACCACACGGCGGTGCGAGATGTCTTCAAACATCCACACCGCGCGCGCAAACGGTTGGGCGCGGTCCAGCGCGCGGCCCACCACATGGCACCAGAACAGGGTGCCGTCGCGGCGGCGCATGACGCGCTCGTCGCTGTAGCTGCCGGTGTCCATCATGGCGGGCAGGCCCAGGTTGCCGGTGTGGGTGAATTCGTCCAGCGACGGATACAGCGGCGCCAGCGGCTGGTCCAGCAGCTCGGCCTGTTCATAGCCAAACATGCGGGCAAAGGCTTCGTTGCAGATCTCGATGTGGCGCTCGCGCGTGACGCACATGCCCACGGGGGCGAGGTTGAACGCCAGTTCCAGCGCTTCATTCAACGGGGCTTGGTGGGCGGCAGGCATGGGGCGGGATTGTGCGGCAGGTGGGGCTCAGGTCTTGCGCCCAGCGGCCACCACCACGCGGTTGCGGCCTGCATGTTTGGCGTCGTACAGCGCCTGGTCGGCCGCGGCCAGCCATTCGGCCCAGCTCCCGCCGCCAGAGGTCACGCAGACCATGCCGATGCTCATGGTCACAGAGATGTCCTCCCCGGCTTCGGTGAGGCGGATGCTCTGCACCGCGCGGCACAGGCGCTGGGCCACGGCGGCTGCGTGCTCGGCCTGGCGTCGGGCAGGTACACCAGAAACTCTTCACCGCCCCAGCGGGCCAGCAGGTCCGACCCCCGCAACTCGCTGCCCAGGGCCTCGGCCGCTGCCCGCAGCACGCGGTCGCCCGCCGCATGGCCAAAGCGATCGTTGATGTGCTTGAAGTGGTCCAGGTCCAGCTGCGCGATGGCGCTACCCATTGGCAGCTGCGCCGGCAGCATGGACATGAGCCAGCGGCGGTTGCCGATGCCGGTGAGCGCGTCCGTCTGGGCCACCTTTTGCAGCCGCACCTCGGCCCGCTCGTG
>NZ_QAIM01000473.1:0-1163 GCF_003061035.1 Acidovorax sp. HMWF018 | reverse complement strand
GTGCCAGCGCGGCCGTCAGGTGGAAGGCGCCCGCGCGCAGCAGGTTGTCGAGCGGAAATTGTGTGGCGATGCCCAGCGCCAGCCAGCCGCCCGGCACTGCCGCCAGGAGAGGCAACAAAACCCGCCGGCGCCCGCTCAGGGTCCGCACGCTGGCCCAGAACAGCGTGTAGCCCAGCGTGCCCAGCAGCAGGCTGGTGTGGGTCCACAGCCACTGGGGCAGCACCTGGTACTCGCCCTGGCCCGCCAACTCGGCGCCGACGGCCAGAAGCAGGTAGGCCGCCGACAGCGGCCGGAGCCCTTGCGGACGGCAGGAATGCCGGCTGACATGGAAGATGCTCAGCGCGCCGGCGACCAAGGCGGTCTTGTAGAGCAGGAGGACGGTAGGGAGGTCAAGCTGTAAACCCATGGCGCTGCGTGGCGGTCGTGTGATGGCAGTTGTTGGAGCGGATCAGATCGGGTGGTCTCCGTCCCCCCGTATGGTGGCCGAAAGAAGTGACAGGTGACAGATGCCAGCGCGGCGCAGGGTGGATTCCGGGGGGGGGGCTCCTCAGCGCTGGCGCCACCGCTTCTTCCACTGCCGCTGGATCACCCGCGCCACGCGCCAGGCCCACGAGGCGCGGGCACGTTCCAGCACGGCATGCTTGAGCTGCATCCAGTGCGCGTGGGTCCAGGCAAACCAGCGCAATTGCATGAGCGCAGGCTGCGTGAGGGTGAACAGCCGCGCCACCACCGCCGTGCCCACCACCTTGGCCAGCACGATGACGAGCATGCCCAGCACCACATGCCCGCGCCCGATGGCCCAGAGCGCCAGCAGCTTGATCGGCAGCAGCAAGGCCGTAGGCAACGCAAACAAGGCCACCGCAGCCCAGGGCGGCAGGGAGCGCACCCAGCCTTCGATCCAGCGCAGCCCCGGCCAGCGGCCGATGCGCGCCAGCAGGCGCTGCAGCGGCTCCCAGCCCCATTCCTCGAACAGGATCAGCAGTGCCAGCAGGCCGCTGCCCAGGCCCGTGAGGGCCCGCAGAGGCCAGTGCAGCAGGTGACGCAGGAGTTTTGGAATGATTTGGGCCCGATGCGCTAGTGGATCATGCCTGATGTGCTATGTAAAACATAGCAATCTGGCGGGATGCATATCCCCAGCTCACACGCCGCGCGCCCGGTCGGCC
>NZ_QAIM01000472.1:12247-13856 GCF_003061035.1 Acidovorax sp. HMWF018 | reverse complement strand
GCGCGCCTACCGCCGCGCCAGCACCACCACGCCAGAGGCCGTGTGGCCCAACCGCGAAGCCCTGTTGGCCTGCGTGGGCACGGGCGACAACGCCGAAAAGGTGGTGCGCAGCTGCGCCCGCCTGGCCGCCCAGCTCGACCTGCCGTGGCACGCCGTGCATGTGGAAACGCCCGAGCAGCAAGGCCAGTCGGCCACCCTGCACCCGCAGGTGGAGCGCACGCTGAAGATCGCGCAGCAACTGGGCGCCGCCGCCTGCGCCGTGCTGCCCGCAGCCCAGCCCGCCCAGGCCCTGGTGCGCTATGCGCGCGAACACAACCTGGTGCGTGTGGTCATGGGGCGCAGCACCCGGCGCTGGCCGTGGCAGGCCACGCTGGCCGAGCAGATCGGACAAAGTGCCAGCGACCTGGACCTGCTGCAGGTGGGCACACTGCCCAGCCGCAGCGCCGACACCACCGAACGCAAAACCATCCGCACCAGCACCGCAGCCCCCCGCGCTGCATTCTGGCCCGGCTACATCGCCGCCGCCCTGGCCTGCTGCATTGCTGCCGTCATTGCCACACCGCTGGCCAACGTGCTGGAGCTGACCAACATCGTCATGCTGTTTTTGCTGGTGGTGGTGGGAGTGGCGCTGCGCTTTGGTCGCGGCCCTGCCATCATGGCGGCGTTCCTGGGCGTGGGGTTTTTTGACTTCTTCTTTGTGCCGCCCCGCTTCAACTTTGCGGTGAGCGACGCGCAGTACGTCGTCACCTTTGCGGTGATGCTGGTGGTGGCCCTGGTGGTGGGCCAGCTCACCGCCGGGCTCAAGGTGCAGGCCGAGGCCGCCACCGACCGCGAACACCGCGTGCGCAGCCTGTACGACATGGCGCGTGACCTGTCTGCAGCCCTGCTGCCCGAGCAGGTGGCCGAGATTGGCGCACGCTTTATCACGGGCGAGTTCAGCGCAGGCAGCACGCTGGTGGTGGCTGACGATGACAACCGCCTGCAGGTGCTGCCCGGAGGCACCGCCCCCGTGGACATGGCCGTGGCGCAATGGGCATTCGAGCGCGGCGAGCCCGCAGGCCGGGGCACCGACACCTTGCACTCCAGCCCCACGCTGGTGCTGCCGCTCAAGGCGCCCATGCGCATCCGTGGCGTGCTGGTGGTGGCCATGCCCCACGGGCAGGTGCCGGGCGTAGAACCCCGCCGCCTGCTGCAAACCTGTGCCTCGCTGCTCGCCATTTCGCTCGAACGCATCCACTACATCGACGTGGCACAAAAGAGCACGGTGCAGATCGAGTCCGAGCGGCTGCGCAACTCGCTGCTCTCGGCCATCTCGCACGACCTGCGCACTCCGCTGGCCTCACTGGTCGGCCTGGCCGAATCACTGGCCATGGTGCAGCCGCCCCTGCCTGCCCATCAACAAGAGCTGACCGGCGCGATCCAGCAATCCGCCCAGCGCATGAGCGCACTGGTCAACAACCTGCTGGACATGGCCCGCCTGGAGGCTGGGGCCGTGCAACTCAACAAGGCCTGGCAGCCGCTGGAAGAAGTGGTGGGCAGCGCCCTGGCCGCCAGCGCCCCCGCCATCGCGGCGCACCGGGTCGAAGTGACTCTACCCGATGACCTGCCA
>NZ_QAIM01000472.1:2349-12237 GCF_003061035.1 Acidovorax sp. HMWF018 | reverse complement strand
CTGATGGAGCGCGTGCTGGTCAACCTGCTGGAAAACGCCGCCAAGTACACCCCCGCAGACACCACCATTCACATCAGCGCGCAGCCCCAAAGCGACGCGGTGGCACTGACCCTCACCGACGAAGGTCCGGGCCTGCCCAAAGGGCGCGAAGAGTTGCTGTTTGAAAAGTTCGAGCGTGGCGCCCGCGAAAGCGCCACGCCCGGTGTGGGCCTGGGGCTGGCGATCTGCCGCGCCATCGTGCAGGCGCACGGCGGCAGCATCCGGGGCGATACCATCCACAACGCCCAGGGCCAGCCTGCAGGCGCACGCTTTACGCTGCTGCTGCCACGCGGCACACCGCCCACCGATCTGGGCACCGATACAGACACCACCAGCGAAGTTTGAACGCGCGGCCCCGCAACCCCCATGACCGACCTGCCCACCCACATCCTCATCGTTGAAGACGAAGCCGACATCCGCCGCTTTGTGCGCCTGACGCTGGAGACCGAAGGCCACACCGTGCACGAGGCCGCCACCCTGCAGCGCGGCCTGATCGAGGCCGGTACCCGCCGCCCCGACCTGGTGGTGCTGGACCTGGGTCTGCCCGACGGGGATGGCGTGGACTTGATCCGAGACCTGCGCACCTGGTCGGCCATGCCCATCATCGTGCTCTCGGCCCGCAGCGCCGAGGCCAGCAAGATCGCGGCGCTGGATGCCGGCGCCGACGACTACCTGGTCAAACCCTTTGGCTCGGGCGAGCTGATGGCCCGCGTGCGCGCGCAGCTGCGGCGCAGCCAAAGGACATCCGGCGCCGAAGCCACACCCGTCATCCAGTTCGGCCCCATCACCGTAGACCTTGCCCGCCGTACGGTGGAGCGCCGCACGCAAAGCAATGGCGAAGGCGATGGCAGCGAGGCCCTGCACCTCACGCCCATCGAATACAAGCTGCTAACCTACCTGGCCTCCCAGCCCGACCGCGTCATCACCCACGCCCAATTGCTCAAAGCCGTGTGGGGCCCAGGCCATGCAGAAGACACGCACTACGTGCGCGTGCACATGGCCAACCTGCGCAAGAAGGTGGAGGACAACGCCTCCATGCCCCGGCACTTGCGGACTGAGGCGGGTATCGGGTACCGGTTCGTACCCTGACGCCAACTCACGAACTGCGTGCACCAGTGCAACGCAACGCCCGCTCCCCCGCCACGCGCAGCCGCTCCTGCAGCGACGCGGGCGCCAGCACCTCAAACTCCACATCCAGCGCCATGAGCCAGAACACCAGGGCATCGCTGGCCGCGCATTCCAGCTGGCACTGCTGCCCGTTGGCCAGCGTCGTGACCACACCGGCCGACTGCGGAATGCGCCGCGCCATTTCTGCATAAGGTGCATGCAGCACCACCCGCGCCTGGTCGGGGTGCGGCGCCGCGGTGATGGAGCGGGACACATACGCCTTGAGGTCGCCGCCGTCCGGCCCGGGGCGCGGCGAGAAATGCGCGCCGACTTCGGGCTTTGCCACCATGCGATCGATGCGAAAGGTGCGCCAGTCGCCACGGTCGCAGTCCCACGCCACCAGGTACCAGCGCATGCCGGTGTGCACCACGCCCTGTGGCTCCACCGAGCGCTGGGTAGCGCGCCCCTTGCCGTCTTCGTACGAGAAGCCAAGCCGCAACTGGTCGCGGCAGGCCGACGCCAGCGTGGCCAGCAACGTGGCCTCCACCACCGGCCCGGAGCGGTCCAGCGGCAGGATGGTGGAGCGCAACGCGTCCACCTGCTCACGCAGCCGCAGGGGCATGGCCTGCTCCAGTTTCACCAAGGCGCGCAGAGCGGGCTCTTCAATGCCGCCCACGGCTCCCGCAGTGGCGGTGCGCAGCGCAATCGATACGGCCAGGGCTTCTTCATCGTCTAGCAGCAACGGGGGCAACGCCTGCCCCGCACGAAAGGCATAGCCGCCCGCTACGCCACTGCTGGCCTGCACCGGGTAGCCCAGCTGGCGCAGGCGGTCGATGTCGCGCCGCAGCGTGCGCGGATGCACTTCCAGCCGCTCGGCCAGCTCGGGGCCCATCCAGTGGCTACGGGTTTGCAGCAGGGACAGCAGGCGCAACAGGCGTGTGGAAGAACTGAGCATGCCGCCACTGTACGTTGAATCGAGGACTGAAATTGTCCGCAATGGTTCTTACAGTGACTTCACCTTTTCTTCCACCACGACCAAGGAGTTTTCCATGTCCATCGTCCTTTACTGGCACCCCATGTCCAGCGCCACCCCGATTGCCTGCGCACTCACCGAGCTGGGCGTGCCCCACGAGCGCGTGAAGATCGACATCCGCACCGGCGAGCAGCGCCGCCCCGAATATCTCGCCCTGGACCCCAATGGCAAGGTCCCCACGCTGACGGTGGACGGTGCGCCCATGTTCGAGGCCCTGGCCATCCACCTGTGGCTGGGCCATCGCTACGGCATCGAGCGTGGCCTGTGGCCTGCCGCCGGCACGCCCGAGGCGCTGCAGGCGCTGTCGTGGTGCACCTGGGCGTACGTGACCTATGGCACGGTGCTGGTGCGCCTGCAGTTGGCCACGCAGGGCGAAGAGGCGCTGCGCACCCCTGCCCATGCACAGGCAGCCACAGCGGGGCTGAACGACCTGCTCACCCTGCTGGATGCCCGCCTGGCCGCCCAGCCCTGGATGCTGGGCGCGGACTATTCGCTAGTGGATCTGGTGGTGGGCTCGGTGCTGGGCTACAGCGTGTACCTGGGTGCACCCGTCAATGCACACCCGCATGTGCAGGCCTGGCTGGCGCGGGTGCAGGCGCGCCCAGCGATGCAAATAGAGGCCTGAGAGGCTGAGAGTCTTTTATCCATGCCCGCCTTGCACGCCAAAAAGCCCCGGCTCTTCGTTGCAAATGCTCGCCATAGCCCGAGCTATGGCTGTGCTTTGCGCCTCGATCCGAGGCGTTTTCGCGCGCCTTTCGGGCTCGGCTAAAAAACTCTCAGCCTCTGAACGCGCAGTTGATCAACGCTGCTGCTACAGCAGCACGATGTCGTACTGCTCCTGCCCCATCGCGCTTTCGGCCTGCAGCGAGATGGGCTTTTTGATGAAGTCAGAGAGGCCGGCCAGGTGCTGACTTTCCTCGTCCAGGAACAGCTCCACCACCCGCGCGGACGCCACCACGCGGAACTCGCGCGGGTTGAATTGGCGGGCTTCGCGCAGGATCTCGCGCAGGATGTCGTAGCACACGCTGCGCGCAGTTTTGACGCTGCCCTTGCCCTGGCACACCTCGCAGGGCTCGCACAGCATGTGTGCCAGTGATTCGCGGGTGCGCTTGCGCGTCATCTCCACCAGACCCAGTTGCGAGAAGGTGCCAGATGACATGGTCTTGACCCTGTCGCGGGCCAGCTGCTTTTTGAACTCCGACAGCACGGCCTGCTGGTGGTCGTCCCGCACCATGTCGATGAAGTCCACGATGATGATGCCGCCCAGGTTGCGCAGACGCAGCTGGCGCGCAATGGCTTGCGCGGCCTCCAGGTTGGTCTTGAAGATGGTGTCGTCAAAATTGCGAGCACCCACGTAGCCGCCGGTGTTCACGTCGATGGTGGTCAGCGCCTCGGTCTGGTCCACGATGAGGTAGCCGCCCGATTTGAGATCGACCCGGCGGCCCAGGGCCTTGGCCACCTCTTCGTCAATGGAGTACAGGTCAAAAATCGGCCGCTCACCCTTGTAGTGCTGCAGCTTGCCGGCGGCTGCGGGCATGAACTCCTGCCCGAACGCACGCAGGCGCTGGAACTGCTCCATCGAATCCAGGCGGATGGTCTGCGTGTGGTCGCCCACCAGATCGCGCAGCACGCGCTGCAGCAGGTCCAGGTCCTGGTGCAACAGCGACATGGCGGGCAGCTTGAGCGATGCCTCCTTGATGCGCGCCCAGGTCTTGCGCAGGTAGGCGATGTCTTCGGCCAGCTCGGCATCGGTGGAATCTTCGCCGTTGGTGCGCAGGATGAAGCCGCCGCCACCGCCCGTGGATTTGTCGCCCACCAGCGCCTGCAGCCGCGCGCGCAGCGCATCGCGCTCGGCGGGAGGGATCTTCTGCGACACGCCCACATGGTCGTCCTGCGGCAAAAACACCAGCAGGCGACCGGCAATGCTGATCTGCGTGGACAACCGCGCACCCTTGGTGCCGATCGGGTCCTTGATGACCTGCACCATCAGCGCCTGCCCCTCGAACACCTGCTTTTCGATCGGTACCTGCGGCTCGTTCTTGCGGGCAAATGCGGGCGGCTCGCCATCGGGCTGGCGCTGCCACACATCGGCCACGTGCAAGAAGGCCGCACGCTCCAGCCCGATGTCGATAAAGGCCGACTGCATGCCTGGCAGCACGCGCGAGACCTTGCCCAGATAGACATTGCCGACCAGACCGCGCTCCAGCGTGCGCTCGATGTGCAGCTCCTGCACCGCGCCGTGCTCCACCACGGCCACCCGGGTTTCCTGGGGGGACCAATTGATCAGGATGTCTTGTTGCATGGCGTTGTTGTTGTCTTTGGTTGGCGTCGCTCAGATCGCAAAGCCCGCTGCGCGCAGCAGCTGCGCGGTCTCGTACATCGGCAGCCCCATGATGCCCGAATAGCTGCCCGCCAGGTGCTCCACATACGCCGCCGCCCGGCCCTGGATGCCGTAGGCGCCCGCCTTGCCCAGCGGCTCCCCCGTAGCCACATACGCCTCGATCTGCGCAGGTGCCATGGGCGCGAAAGTGACGCGCGATACCGACAGTGCCGTCAGCCGCTTGGTGCCTACCAGCAGAGCCACAGCGGTCAGCACGCGGTGCTCGTGCCCTGCCAGTTCAGCCAGCATGCGTGCCGCATGGGCGGCATCGTCGGGCTTGCCGTAGATGGTGCGGCCCAGGGCCACGGTGGTATCGGAACACAGGATGGGCGCATCCGGTAACTGGCGCCGTGCACGCCGGGCCACGGCCGCGTCGAGCTTGAGCGCCGTCACGCGCTCCACGTACGCTGTGGGCGCTTCGCCGGGCAGCACCACCTCGATGGCTTCAGCGTCTTCGGGCTCGTCGCCATCCACGTTGGGCAGCAGCAGTTCGTGGCGCACGCCCAACTGTTCAAGCAACTGGCGGCGGCGCGGGCTCTGGGAGGCGAGGTAGATGAAGTCGGGCATGAACGGATTTTGAATAAAAATCGGCTCTAGCGCTTATTCATCAAGCGCTAGCAGCTATGAAAACAGGAGTAGCACAGACCATCATCGCAAAGGGTCTGCTTCATTCACGATGGTAAGGATGCCCGGCATTCACCGACCAGGCGCGGTACAGCTGCTCGATGAGCAACACCCGCACCATGGCGTGGGGAAGGGTCAGGTCGGACAGGCGAATGCGTTCGTGCGCACCCTGGCGAAAGGCCGGGTCCAGCCCGTCGGGGCCACCGATGACCAATGCCACGTCGTCACCGCCCAGTTGCCAGCCCTTGAGCCGTTCGGCCAGGGCCTTGGTGGTGAGGTTGGTGCCACGCTCGTCCAGTGCCACCACGCGCGTGCCGCGCGGGATGGCCGCCTCGATGCGCTCGCGCTCGGCGGCATAGAGCGTCTCCAGCGTCTTGGAGCCGCGCGGCTCGGTCTTGACGGCCTTGAGCTCGACCTTGAGTTCAGGTGGAAAACGTTTGGCGTAATCGTCGTACGCGGTCTGCGCCCAGTCGGGCACCCGCTGACCGACCGCCACTATCAGCAGCTTCATGGATCAACCTGGATGCGTGAGGGAATCACCGCTGCCGCGCGCAAGCGATGGAGCGCGCGGCAGCTGAAACGGATCAGCCCTTGCTGCGAGCAGGTGCCTTCTTGGCCGCGGGCTTGGAGCCCGATGCGGAGGCTGGCTTGGCAGCTGCGCGCGCAGGGGACTTGGCAGCTGGCGACTTCTTGGCCGCAGGCTTCTTGGCGCCACCGGGCTTGACCACCACCGTCTTGACAGGGGTCTTGGTGGCTGCGGGCTTCTTGGTGGCAACTGCGCCAGTGGTCTTGCTGGCTGGCTTGGCGGAGCTTGTCTTGGCAGCCGATTTGGCAGGTGCAGCCTTGGCTGCGGTTTTTGCAGCGGGCTTGGGGGCTGTTTTGGCAGCAGTCTTCGCAGAGGTCTTGGCGACCGCCTTGACGGTGGCCTTGCCCGAACGGGCGGCTACGGTGGGGGCCGCCGCCTTCTTGGCGGGCGCCTTGCCTGCCGCCTTGGCGTCAGACTTGGCCGCCTTCTGGGCCGACTTCTTCTCGGCCAACTCTGTGGCCGCGCTGGACACCGGCTTGGCTGCGCCAAGCTTCAGGCGCACGGGGGTGTCGCCCCACAGCTCTTCCAGGCGGTAGTACTGGCGGATGGCCGGTTGCATGATGTGCGCCACAGCCGCGCCACAGTCCACGATGATCCATTCGCCGTTGTCTTCGCCTTCGATGCGGGGCTTGGAGAACCCAGCCTCCTTGACCGCGTCGCGTACGCTGGCGGCCAGGGCCTTGGTCTGGCGGTTGGAGGTGCCCGATGCCACGATCACCCGTTCAAACAGCGGCGAGAGATGCTCGGTGTTGAAGACCTGGATGTCTTGCGCCTTGACGTCTTCCAGGCCATCAACGATGGCGCGCTGGAGTTTGGTGACGTCTTTTTTGGCAGCGGTTTCCGATTTGGTGGAGGTGGTCATCAGGCGGTGAATAGAGAGGGAATGGAATCAATATAGCGTGCAACGCATCGCGCAGCCAGCGGGCTGGGCCTTGAGTGTTGCGCGGGTGTTGTGCTGGGGCGCTGCAGCAATATGAGGTGTTTTTGACCTCTTGCGCTCATGTGAAAAGCGCGGGCAGCTATTGAAATTATAGCTTTTGCGTTTTTCAGGCCATTGACTGCGCTGCGCCAAGGCCTTCAGCCAGCCAGTCGCGCCGCACCAAAAAGCGTTGCGTGAGGTCGGCTTCGGCCGAATCGGCTGCGTCAGAGCGCTGGTAAGACCAAGACACGAGCGGCGGCATGGACAGCAAAATGGACTCGGTTCGCCCGCCCGACTGCAGGCCAAAGTGTGTACCCCGATCCCACACCAGGTTGAACTCGACATAGCGGCCCCGGCGATACAGCTGGAAGTCGCGTTCGCGCTCGCCGTAGGGCATGCCCCGACGTTTCTCGACGATGGGCAGGTAGGCGCCGAGGAAGGCATCGCCCACCGACTGCGTCATCGCCAGGCTTTGTTCAAAGCCCAGCTCCGAGAAATCGTCATAGAACACGCCGCCCACGCCGCGCTGCTCGCTGCGGTGCTTGAGATAAAAGTACTCGTCGCACCATTGCTTGAAGCGGGGGTACTTGTCGTCGCCAAAGGCGCTGAGCGCATCGCGGCAGGTGCGGTGAAAGTGCACCGCATCCTCTTCAAACCCGTAGTACGGCGTGAGGTCCATGCCGCCGCCAAACCAGCAGGTGGGTGCCTGGCCGGGGTGGCCGGCGGCGATCATGCGCACGTTCATGTGCACCGTGGGCACATACGGGTTGCGAGGGTGGAACACCAGCGACACGCCCATGGCCTCGAACGGCGCACCCGCCAGCTCGGGCCGGTGCTGCGTGGCCGAAGGTGGCAGCTGCGGGCCGCGTACGTGGCTGAAGCCGCAACCCGCACGCTCGAACACGCGGCCGCCTTCCATGATCTTGGTGATGCCGTCACCCTGCAGCGGCTCGCCGGGCGGCTTGCTCCAGGCATCGGCCAGAAAGCGTGCGCCGCCCTCACCTTCAGCGGCTTCCACGGCTTCCAGCGCATCGGTGATGCGGGCCTGAAGGCCCACCAGGTAGCCGCGCACGCGGGTCACCGTGTCGGCAGGGTTCAGGGTCTGAGCGTCTGCCATCAGCTTTTCAGGGCACGGAAGCCGATGTCGCGGCGGTACTGCGCGCCATCAAACTGGATGCCGCGTGCCACGTCATACGCACGCTGCTGCGCCTGCTTGACGCTGTCGGCCAGCACCGTCACGCACAACACCCGGCCACCGGTCACGCTGACCACCCCATCCTTCAACTGCGTGCCCGCATGGAACACCACGGCATCGTCCGCCTCAGCAGGCAGGCCAGTGATGGGGTCGCCCTTGCGCGGGTTCTCCGGGTAGCCATGGGCGGCCATGACCACGCCCAGCGCGGTGCGGCGGTCCCATTGCAGTTCCATCTGGTCGAGTTTGCCGTCAGCAGCAGCGGCCATCACGTCGCTGAAGTCGCTCTTCAGGCGCATCAAGATGGGCTGCGTCTCGGGGTCGCCCATGCGGCAATTGAATTCGAGCGTCTTGGGCTGGCCCTTGGCGTCGATCATCAGGCCGGCATACAGGAAGCCCGTGTAGGGAATGCCGTCCTTTTCCATGCCCCGGATGGTGGGCAGGATGATCTCGCGCATCGCGCGGGCGTGCACATCGGCCGTGACCACGGGCGCGGGCGAATACGCACCCATGCCGCCGGTGTTGGGGCCTTCGTCGCCGTCCTTCAAGCGCTTGTGGTCTTGGCTAGTGGCCAGGGCCAGCACGTTCTTGCCGTCGCACAGCACGATGAAACTGGCTTCTTCGCCTTCGAGGAATTCCTCGATCACCACACGCGCGCCGCCTTCGTTGTGCGTCACACCGTATTTGTTGTCCACCAGCATGAAGTCCACCGCGTCGTGGGCCTCCTGCAGAGTCATGGCCACGACCACGCCCTTGCCCGCTGCCAGGCCGTCGGCCTTGATGACGATGGGTGCGCCCAGCCGGTCCACAAACGCGTGGGCGGCTGCCGGGTCGGTAAAGGTGTCGTAGTCGGCCGTGGGGATGCCATGGCGGCGCATGAAGGCCTTAGAGAAGGCCTTGGAGCTTTCGAGCTGGGCAGCCGCCTTGGTGGGGCCGAAGATGCGCAGGCCGTTGGCACGGAACTCATCGACCACGCCAGCCGCCAGTGGGGCTTCGGGGCCCACCACCGTCAGCGCGATCTTCTCGGCCTGGGCCCACGCGCGCAGTTCGCGCACGTCGGAGATCGCCACGTTTTCGAGCTTGGGGTTCAGGGCCGTGCCACCGTTGCCGGGTGCCACAAACACTTTGGTCACCTTGGGGGACTGGCTCAGTTTCCACGCCATCGCGTGTTCACGGCCGCCGCCACCAATCACAAGTACTTTCATAGGAACCTTTTGTGAATCCGGCCCACAGCGATGCGCTGCTGGGCGGGATTCGGGGGAATATCAGTCGGAAAACAGGTCAGGGCAAGAATAAAGCGGTGATCAACGGATGCAAAGTCACAGCGCCGCGTTGTGGTAGACCTCTTGCGTGTCGTCCAGGTCTTCCAGCACATCCAGCAGCTTCTGCATCTTGGCGGCGTCTTCGCCGGTCAGTTCGATGGTGTTTTCAGGCCGCATGGTCACGCCCGCCACTTCGGCCGTCAGGCCTGCAGCCTCCAGCGCGTTCTTCACCGCTTCAAAGTCGGCTGGGGCGGTCAGCACCTCCACCGCGCCGTCTTCGTCGGTCACTACGTCTTCAGCGCCTGCCTCCAGCGCCACTTCCATCACCTTGTCTTCGCTGGTACCGGGGGCAAAGATCAGCTGGCCGCAGTGCTTGAACTGGAACACCACCGAGCCTTCGGTGCCCATGTTGCCACCGTGTTTGCTGAACGCATGGCGCACTTCGGCCACGGTGCGCACGCGGTTGTCGGTCATGGTGTCGATCATGATGGCTGCGCCGCCAATGCCATAGCCTTCGTAGCGGATTTCTTCGTAGGTCAGGCCTTCGGCGTTGCCCGTGGCCTTGTCGATGTTGTACTTGATGCGGTCGGCGGGCATGTTGGCCGCCTTGGCCTTGTCCACCGCCAGGCGCAGGCGGGGGTTGGCAGACAGGTCGCCGCCACCGGCACGGGCGGCTACAGTGATTTCACGAATGATGCGGGTCCAGATCTTGCCGCGTTTTTCATCCTGGCGCCCTTTGCGGTGCT
>NZ_QAIM01000472.1:0-2339 GCF_003061035.1 Acidovorax sp. HMWF018 | reverse complement strand
CGCCACGGGCTCATCACCGGAGCCACCGGCACGGGCAAGACCGTCACCCTGCAGACCCTGGCTGAGAACTTCTCGCGCATCGGCGTGCCAGTATTCATGGCCGATGTGAAGGGCGATCTCACGGGCGCCAGCCAGCCCGGCAAGATTGGCGACAAGCTGGCCGGCGTACTCAAGGAGCGGGGCCTGGACCTGCCCACGCCCCTGGCCTGTCCCACCACGCTGTGGGATGTGTTTGGCGAACAGGGCCACCCGGTGCGCGCCACTGTGTCGGACATGGGCCCGCTGCTGCTGGGCCGCATGCTCAACCTGAACGAAACACAGCTGGGCGTACTCAACCTGGTCTTCAAGATTGCCGACGACAACGGCATGCTGCTGCTGGACCTGAAGGACCTGCGCGCCATGCTGCAATATGTGGGCGACAACGCCAAGGACTTCACCACCGAGTACGGCAACGTGAGTGCCGCCAGCGTGGGCGCCATCCAGCGCGGCCTGCTGCAGATCGAGCAGCAGGGCGGCACGCAGTTCTTTGGCGAGCCCATGCTCAACATCCAGGACTTCATGCAGACCGTGGACGGCCATGGCGTGGTGAATATCCTGGCGGCCGACAAGCTCATGAATTCGCCGCGCCTGTATGCCACCTTCCTCTTGTGGATGCTGTCCGAGCTGTTCGAGCAGCTGCCTGAGATCGGCGACCCAGAGCAGCCCAAGCTGGTGTTCTTCTTCGACGAGGCCCACCTGCTGTTCAACGAGGCGCCCAAGGTGCTCATCGAGCGCATCGAGCTGGTGGTGCGACTGGTGCGCTCCAAGGGCGTGGGCGTGTATTTCGTCACGCAGAACCCTCTGGACATCCCCGACAGCGTGCTGGCCCAGCTGGGCAACCGCGTGCAGCACGCGCTGCGCGCCTTCACCCCGCGTGACCAAAAGGCCGTGAAGGCCACGGCCACCACCATGCGGCAAAAGCCGGGCCTGGACATCGAAACCGCCATCACCGAGCTGGCCGTGGGCGAGGCGCTGGTGAGCTTTCTGGACGCCAAGGGCCGCCCCAGCGTGACCGAGCGCGTGTTTGTATTGCCTCCCGGCAGCCAGTTGGGCCCCATCACCCCGCAGCAGCGCCAGGCCCTGATGGCCAGTTCTCTGGTCGCGGGCGTGTATGAAAAGGTGGTGGACCGCGAGTCGGCCTACGAAAAACTCAAGGGCCGCGCCGCCGAAGCCGGCGGGCAGGCGGGTAACGCAGCGGGCGGAGGCAACGGCAAGGTGGCCACCGGTGCGCCCGCCGAAGAAGGCGGCGGCCTGCTGGGCGGGCTGAACGACGTGCTGTTTGGCAGCACCGGGCCGCGCGGCGGCAAACGCGACGGCCTGGCGCAAACCATGGCCAAGTCCGCCGTGCGCACCATGGGCACCACGATCGGCAAGGAGATTTTGCGGGGCGTGCTCGGCGGCATCTTTGGCGGCGGCAGCAAGCGCCGCTGACGCCGTTGGGACGGCGCCCGGCGTCATAGACGGGCGCCACAACATGCCTGCGCCCCTGGCGGCTTGCCTCCCCTGCCAAAGCGCACCCCCAAGCGCCTGTGACTGTTTGGCGACACTGCGCAATTCGTCACAAATCAGTCACATGACCGCCGTGAAATCGCCATACACAACAACAAAAAGAAGGAGGGACGATGACACGCATTGAAAACGTTCTGCTGCGCTGGGGCGGCAAGGTCATGCTGCTGGCCATTGGGGTGTGGGTGGCGGCCATCCTCGGGATCTTTGCAGGCGCCTGGCGCCTGCGCTGGCCCTGGGTCCTGTACTTCATTGCCACCGTGATCATCACGGCGCTGGTGATCCAGTGGACCAACGCAGTGCGCCAGCGCTACATCCGCGAGGCTCCCCTGCCCCGCTTTCTGCAGCGCAAGCTGCGCGAAACCTACCCCCACCTGAGCACCCGCGACTGTGAGCTGGTGGAACGCGGCCTGCGCCAGTTCTTCATGGCCTGCCTGCGCAGCAACCAGCAGTTTGTGGCCATGCCCTCCAAGGCGGTCGATGCGCTGTGGCACGAATTCATCCTGCACACGCAGGCGTACAAACTGTGGTGCCAGAACGCACTGGGTTTCTTTTTGCACCACACTCCCGCCGAGGCGCTGGGCCACAAGGCGCGCCACAACGACGGCCTGCGCCGCTGCTGGTACTGGGTGTGCAAGGAAGAATCCATCGACCCCAAGGCGCCCAGCCGCCTGCCCCTGCTGTTTGCACTGGACGCCAAGTTCGCGATTGCCGGAGGCTTCAGCTACGTGCCCGACTGCTCCGACATTGCCCGCAAGAGCGACGCGGGCGGCAGCGGCGGCGACAGCTACTGC
>NZ_QAIM01000471.1:28349-43106 GCF_003061035.1 Acidovorax sp. HMWF018 | reverse complement strand
AGCTGGCGCAGCGCGCTGCCGTGCTGCGCGAATCGGCACTGGCGACCATCGAACAGCACGACGCCGCCGCGCAGAAGATGCTGGACGCCGGCGTGATCGCACGCGTCGAACGCCTGCAGGCCCGCTCCGCGCTGGAAGAGGCCCGCCGCAACGCGCGCAAGGCCCGCGACGATGCCGAGCTGGCCGCCACGGCGCTGACCCGCACCCTCAAGGCGTCCGACCCTGTGACGCCCACCAGCCCCCTGTTTGTGCTGAGCCAGCCGGTCGAGCCCCTGCCCCACTTCATCGACACCGCCTTGGCCCACCACCCAGGTTTGGACAAAGTTGCCGCCAAGAAAGAACAAGCCACGCAACTGCATGCCGCCCAGGAGGCACTGCGCAAGCCCCAGGTGTTCGCATTTGGCCAGCGCCAGCTCAAGACCGGCCGCGACGCCGACTGGGTGGCTGGCGTGGGCGTGCGCTGGACGCTGTGGGACTCCATCGACCGCAACGCACTGGCCGAGTCATCCAACCGCCAGATCGAGCAGGCTGAGCGCACCGGCGCACAGGCGCAGAACGACATTGCCCTGCTGGTGGAAAAGCGCTGGCAGGCCCTGGAGCAGGCGCGCCGCGCCTACTTTGCGCTGCAGCCGGGTCTGGAGCTGGCCGACGAAGTGCTGCGCCTGCGCATTTCCGGCCTGAAGGCGGGCACCAGCACCACGCTGGACCTGATCGACGCCCAGGTCAACCAGGCCAAGGCCCAGACCGAACGTGCGCAGGCCGCCCACGACTACGTGAAGGCGCTGGCCGATCTGCTGGAGGCCTGCGGCCTGTCGGAAGACTTTGGCAAATACATGGCGCGCGCTGATGCGGTGCGGGTGGAATGAGTAAAGGTGGAACGAACATGAGCAAGAACAACAGCAAAAAGGCGGCCGTGATCGGCACGGTGGCCTTTGTGGCCGTGGCAGGCTTTGTGGGCTTTGGCCTGTGGAAGGCCTCGCAGCCTGCACCCGAGGTGTTCCAGGGCCAGATCGAAGCGCAAGAGGCCGACATCGCCCCCAAGGTCACCGCGCGCATCGCGCAGATCCTGGTGAAGGAAGGCGACCAGATCGCCGTGGGCGCCCCGCTGATCCGCATGGACAGCCCCGAGGTGAAAGCCAAGCTGGCGCAGGCGACCGCCGCCCAAGAGGCTGCCCAGGCCGTGGCCGACAAGGCCCAGCACGGCGCGCGCCCGCAAGAGATTGAAATGGCCCGCCTGAACTGGCAGCGCGCCGTGGCCGCTGCCGACCTGGCCGAATCGTCCTTCAAGCGCGTGGACGGCCTGGCCCGCGAGGGCCTGGTGGCGGCGCAAAAACGCGACGAGGCCGAGGCCAACTTCAAGGCCTCGCGCGACCAGGCGCTGGCCGCCAAGGCCCAGTACGACCTGGCCCGCGCTGGTGCCCGCAGCGAAGACCGATCCGCCGCCAGCGCCCAGGCGCGCCAGGTGGCGGGCGTGGTGGCGGAGGTGCAGGCGGCCCAGGCCGAGACCGAGCTCAAGAGCCCCGTCGCCGGCGAAGTGGCCAAGGTGCTGGCCCGCACGGGCGAGCTGTCGCCGCAGGGCGTGGCCGTGGTCACGGTGGTGGACCTGAAGGACCAGTGGGTGGTGCTGAATGTGCGCGAAGACCGTCTACAGCGCTTTGCCATCGGCAACGAGTTCGACGCCACGCTGCCCGCGCTGGGCGGCAAAACCGTGAAGTTCAAGGTCTACCACACGGCTGCGCTGCCCGACTTTGCCACCTGGCGCGCCACACGCGCGGGCCAGGGCTTTGACGCTCGCACGTTTGAAGTGCGCGCGCGCCCGGCGGCCCCCATCGAAGGCGCACGCCCCGGCATGACGGTGCTGGTGAACTGAAATGCGACACCCCCCTGAGCGCCTTCGGCGCTTCCCCCCGCTCTCGCAACGCTATGCGTTGCGGGCAGGGGGACGCAGCCCTCGCTGCGGGGCGGCCCTTGCTCGGCTGCCCTCGCCGGGCTGCGCCTGTTCCGAATTCCGCGACGGGACTGGAGCGCGACGGAAAACCGATCCAAAAAAGTGCCTCCAGCGCTTATCTTACAAGCGCATAAAGCTATGAATTCAATAGCAAACAGCCTTCGCCGCGAAGCCCGCCGCCTGGCGGCCGATCCGTGGGACCTGGCCATGGTCACCTGGGTGCCGCTGCTGGGCGTGGCGCTGCTGTGGTGGATCTTCTCGGCCGGCCTGCCGCGCCACCTGGCGGTGGGCGTGGTGGATGACGACCACTCCAGCCTGTCGCGCCAGCTGGTGCGCATGCTGGACGCCACACCGGGCGTGCAGATCACCCAGCACTTCACCAACGCGGCCGAAGCCGAACGCGCGCTGCGCGCGGTGGACGTGTACGCCGCGGTTTCCATCCCGCGCGACTTTGCGCGCACCGTGAAGGAAGGCCGCGCCGCGCAGGTCACGCTGCTGCACAACGCGCAGATGTCCACCCACTCGGGCCTGCTGCAGCGCGATGTGCGCACGGCCGTGGGCACCTTGTCGGCCGGTGTCGAGATGGCCGCGCGCAACAAACGCGGCGAAAGCGCCCAGGCCGTGCACGTGAGCATGGAGCCCATCCACACGCAGATGGTGGCGCTGTTCAATGTGTCCAGCAACTACGAGCAGTTTCTGGGCGCGGCGCTGATCCCCGCGCTGCTGCACATCCTGGCCATGACGGCCGGTGCCTGGACGGTGGGCCGCGAGCTGCGCGACCGCACGCTGGGCGAGTGGCTGGGCGCAGGGGGCTGGGTGCGCACTGCGGGCGCGCTGGTCGGCAAGCTCGCCCTGCCTTGGGTAACACTCACGCTGGTGGGCCTGCTGGCGCTGGTGGGCATCACCTGGGGCCGGGGCTGGCACCCGCCGGGCAACCTGTGGTGGGTGGCTGCGGCGCTGGCCCTGCTGGTGGCGGTGTCGATCACCGCAGGCGCTGCGCTGGCGGGCATCACGCGGTCGCTGCGCACTGCGCTGTCGGGCGCTGGCTTTTTTGCGGCACCGGCATTTGCGTTCAGCGGCGTGGCGTTTCCCCTTTCGGGCATGCCCGGCAGCGCACGCGCGTGGGCCGAAGCCATGCCGTTCACCCACTACATCCGCCTGCAGATCGAGCAGCTGCAAATGGGCGCACCGGTGGCTACCAGCGTATCGACCGTCGTGGCGCTGATCCTCGCCACTGCCGTGCTGTGGCTGCTGGGCGCCACTGCACTCACGCTGGCGCACCAGCGCCCCGACACGTGGGGAGGCCGCTGATGAACGCACCGATGCAACCCATGCCGGTGACGACGCCACCCCGCCAGGGCCTGCTGGGCGCCTGGTTGCAAGCACTGGCCACCGTGGTGCGCGACAAGGGCGTGATGTTGCTGTTGGTCGGAGCGCCTGTGCTCTACGGTTTTTTCTACCCCTGGTTCTATGCCGACGAGGTGCTGACCCGCGTGCCCGTGGCCGTGGTGGATAGGGACCACACCAGCCTGTCGCGCCAGATCACCCGCTTTGCCGACGCCGACCCCCGCATTGAAGTGCGTCTTGTCGCCGCCAGCGAACGCGAGGCGCAGGAGGCCCTGTGGCGCGGAGAGATCGAAGGCTACGCGGTGATCCCTGCCGGGCTCAAGCGCAGCGTGGTGCGCGGCGAAAACGCCGTGGTCAGCATCGAGGCCAACGGCGCCTACGCGCTGCTGAACAAGGCCGTGCAATACGGTTTCGCAGAGGCCGTCGGCACCGTGTCTGCCGGGGTCGAGATCCGCAAGTTGCAGGCCAGCGGCCAGAGCGCCCCCCAGGCCCGCGCCAGCCGCGCGCCGGTGCAACTGCAGATGGTGGCGCTGTTCAACCCCACCGAGGGCTACGGCAGCTTTGTGGTGCCTGCGGTGGCGCTGCTCATACTGCAGCAGACCTTGCTGATGGGCGCTGCGATGCTCACCGGCACCTGGGTGGAAAGCGGCCAGCACCGTGCCCGCGCCACCACCTGGCTGGGCCGCCTGCTGGCGCTGTGCACGCTGGGCTGGGCCAGCGGCCTGTTCTACTTTGGCTGGATCTTTGTGCTGCACGACTACCCGCGCGGCGGCAACCCGCTGGGCGCACTGGCGCTGCTGGCCTGCTACATCCCGGCCATTGCGGCGCTGGGTGTGTTGCTGGGCCTGTGGTTTGGCAACCGTGAACGCGCGCTGCAGGTGCTGCTGTTCACCACACTGCCCATCGCGTTCGTCGCAGGCTTCTCGTGGCCGGTGGAGGCGCTGCCCGAGCCGCTGCAGTGGCTGCGCTGGCTGCTGCCCAGCACCTCGGGCGTGCAGGCGTCGCTGCGGCTCAACCAGCTGGGCGCGCCGCTGTCCGCCGCGCTGCCTTACCTGTGTGCATTGGTGGCGCTGGGTGCGGTGTGCGCAGGGGCCGTGCTGGCCCTTGCGAGGCCGTCAAGCCCTTTGCGCCCTGGCGCTCAAGCAGCAAACGCGGCGGAGCGCGAGCGCAGAGCTTACTGAGGGTGGGCAGCAGCCTGTTGCCCGGTACTCAAGCGCACCGGGCCGCTGCGCTCTTCCACCGCCGCCTGCACTTCCTTGCGCAGGCCCAGTGCAAACGCCCATTCGGCCACCACAAACAGCGGACCCACAATCAGGCCCACCAGGTCGTCCACAAACGCGGGCTTGCGGCCTTCGTAGTAGTGGCCCACGAACTGGATCACCCAGCCCACGGCAAACAGGCCGATGCCCGTGGCCAGCCACATGGCCAGGGTCTGTGCGGCCACCCATTGCCCGCCTCCCAGCATGGCCGCCAGCAGCGCGGCCATGGCCAGGCCAAAGCGCATGTCCAGGCGGAAGTAGAAAACACTGGCCGCCAGCGCAGCCAGCAGCGCAGGGCTTACCGGCACCGCCCCCACCATCCAGGTCGGGCGCGACAGCAGGATGACGACGGCAAACATGATCATCGGCACGCCCACAAAATGGGTGTGGATGTTGCGCGGATCGCGGTGGTAGTCGGCGTATTGGGAGAGGTGGTCGATCAGGGTTTTCATGGGTGTCTCCAGCATGTGTTTTGCGCAGCATCAATACTCGCTCTCGGGCCGCGCCAGCGTCTGTCGTGCAGACGACAAAACCCCGCCGCCCTCCTGCCCCGTTCACTCGCATCCCATGTCCACCCCTTCTGCCTATTTACCCGTCCTCCAGACTGGCCGCTGGTTTGCCCACCTGCCGCCCGACTTTGCCCAGCCGCTGATTGCCATGGCGCAGTTGCGCCATCTGCCGACGGGCGAGGTGCTGTTCCGGCGCGGCGATGCGCCCTGTGGCCTGTATGCGGTGGTGCGCGGCGCGGTCAGCATCTCGGGCACCGGGGGGCGGGCCGACGAGGCGCGTGCGGCGCTGTTGATCCGCCTGGAGCCGCCGCACTGGTTTGGCGAGATCTCGGTGTTTGACAACTCGGCCCGCACCCACGATGCACAGGCCACCGAACCCACCACCCTGGTGCACATCCCGCACGAGCGGCTGCAGCACTGGCTGCAGGCCCACCCGCAGCACTGGCATGCGCTGGCCTTGTTGATGACCGACAAGCTGCGCTCGGCCTTCGTGGCGATGGAAGAGCTGGCGCTGCTGCCCGCCCCACAGCGCCTGGCGCGGCGCCTGGTGATGATGGCCGAGGGCTACGGGCAGTGGACGGCCGAAGGGCAGTCGCGCCGGGTGATCGAGATCTCGCAAGAGCAGCTGTCGCTGATGCTGGCGATCTCGCGCCAGACCACCAACCAGATCCTCAAGGACCTGGAGTCGCGCCAGCTGGTGCGCGTGCAGCGCGGCGAGGTGGAGATTCTGGACCTGGCCGGCCTGCGGGGGGCCTGCGCCTGATTACTATTAAATCGATAGCAACCAAGGCATATTGCACTAGCGCATCGGCGTGTTTTCACACAAATACTAAGCACACATTCCATTTCCGGGCAAAATGGCGGCCATGCAACTCAACTACATCGCCAACGCCTCGGTGCCCTCGTCCTCGGGCCGCACGATCCCCGTGATCGACCCGTCCGACGGCCAGCCCTTCGACGAGATCCAGCGCAGCAACGCCGACGACATCGACGCGGCGGTGCATGCAGCCCGCCAGTGCTACCACGCGGTGTGGCAGAAGCTGGCCCCGGTGGAGCGCGGCCGCCTGCTCCAAAAGCTTTCGGCCAAGATCCTGGAGCATGCGGACGAGCTGACGGCGCTGGAGCAGCGCGACTGCGGCAAGCCCACCAAGCAAGCACGCGCCGACGCCATTGCGCTGGCCCGCTACTTCGAGTTCTACGCCGGTGCGTGCGACAAGTTCCACGGCGAGACCATCCCCTACCCCGACGGCTACAGCGTGCTGACCTGGCGCGAGCCCCACGGCGTCACGGGCCATGTGATCCCCTGGAACTACCCCATGCAGATCTTTGGCCGCAGCGTGGGCGGCGCCCTGGCGGCGGGCAATGTGTGCGTGGTCAAGCCGGCCGAAGACGCCTGCCTGTCGCTGATCCGCGTGGCGCAGCTGGCAGCCGAGGTGGGGTTCCCAGCCGGAGCTTTGAATATCGTCACCGGCTACGGCCACGAGGTGGGCGACGCGCTGGCGCGCCACCCCGGCATCGACCACATCAGCTTCACCGGCAGCCCCAAGATCGGCACGCTGATCCAGCAGGTGGCTGCCGAGCGCCACTGCCCCGTGACGCTGGAGCTGGGTGGCAAAAGCCCGCAGATCATCTTTGCGGATGCCGACCTGGACGCCGCCATCCCCGTGGTCATCAACGCCATCGTGCAGAACGCCGGGCAGACCTGCTCGGCCGGCTCGCGCGTGTTGATCGACTCGCTGATCTACGAACCCCTGCTGGAGCGCCTGGGCAAGGCGTTTGAAAAGCTGCGCGTCGGCCCCGCCGCCATGGACCTGGACGTGGGCCCGCTGATCCGCCAGACGCAGCAGCAGCGCGTGTGGGACTTCCTCTCCGACGCGCAAGTGGCTGGCATCCCCATGGTGGCCCAGGGCGTGGTGGTGGACGAAGCCCCCGAGACCGGCTACTACCAGGCTCCCACCTTGCTGCGCGATGTGCCCGTGGGCCATCGCCTGGCGCAGGAAGAAGTCTTCGGCCCCGTGCTGTCGGCCATGGCCTTCCAGGACGAGGACCATGCGGTGGAGCTGGCCAACGCCACGCAATTCGGCCTGGTGGCCGGCATCTGGACGCGCGATGGTGCGCGCCAGTTCCGCATGGCCAAGCGTGTGCACAGCGGCCAGGTGTTCATCAACAACTACGGCGCGGCCGGCGGTGTGGAGCTGCCGTTTGGCGGCGTCAAATCCAGCGGCTATGGGCGCGAAAAGGGCTTTGAGGCGCTGTACGGCTTCACCACCTTGAAGACCGTCGCCATCAAGTACGGTTGAAGAGGCATTGCAGGGTGTCTCGCCTGCGCACGACAGCGCAGGCAGGCCCCAGTAACCTTGGCCGCTTCTGCACGACCATTTTTCTTTTTCCATGCCCCTGAGTCCCCCCGCCCCCCGCACCCTGAAACATGTCCGCCGGGTGAACTACCAGGGCTTTGAACGCGACGATGGCCTGTGGGACATCGAAGGCGAGCTGCACGACAGCAAGGCCTACGACGCCACCTCCTTTCGCGACTCCACCAAGCAGCGCCTGGCGGGTGAAGCCATCCACCACATGTGGCTGCGCGTGACCGTGAACCGCCAGCTGGTGGTGCAGGCGGTGGACGTGGCGATGGACTCGCACCCGCTCAAGGGCTGCACCGAGGCCCAGGCCGCGCTGCAGCGCATGGTGGGCTGCAGCATGGCGCGCGGCTGGCGCCAGGCCATCCAGAAGCACCTGGGCGGCGTGGAAAGCTGCACGCACCTGCGCGAGCTGCTGTTCAACCTCGCCACGGCAGCGTTCCAGTCAGTGCCTGCGGTGTTTTCGTCCAGCGATCCTGCCGAGCCGCCGCGCCACCTGGGCCAGTGCACGGGATGGGACTTCAATGGCCAAGGCGTGAAAGAGTTTTTCCCCCAGTTCTATGGCCGGCAGCCCAAGGCACCCGCCCCGGCTCCCTCTACGGCCGATACGGTTTCGGCCACTGAAATTTCAGCCCCATCGGGCGCTAGCGCTGTTTGAATATGCGCTGGTAGCTATCAATTTTGATACATCACCCCAACCCATCGGAGACACCCATGCGTGTGCAGAACAAATCCATCATCGTCACCGGCGCCGGCAATGGCATTGGCGAAGGCATTGCCAAACGCCTGGCGGCCGAGGGCGGCAAGGTCATCGTCAATGACATCAACGAAGCGGGCGGCCAGCGTGTGGTGGCCGAGATCACGGCCGCGGGCGGCACGGCAGCGTTCTTCAAGGCCGACGTGACGAAGTCCGCCGAAGTGAAGGCCATGGTCGACGAAGCCGTGCGCCTGTACGGCCGCCTGGACGTGGTGGTGAACAACGCGGGCTGGACGCACCGCAACCGCCCCATGCTCGAAGTGAGCGAGGAAGAGTTCGACAAGGTCTATGCCATCAACATGAAGAGCATCTACCTCTCGGCCATCCACGCCGTGCCCGCACTGCGCCAGGCGGGCGGCGGCAGCATCATCAACATCGCCTCCACCGCCGGGCTGCGCCCCCGCCCGGGCCTGACCTGGTACAACGGCTCCAAGGGCGCCGTGATCATCACCAGTAAGTCCATGGCCGCCGAGCTGGGCCCCGACAACATCCGCGTGAACTGCATCAACCCCGTGTTCAACCCCGACACGGGCCTGGCAGCCGAGTTTGCAGGCGGCCCGGTGGACGATGCGCGCCGCGCCAAGTTCCTGGCCACCATTCCGCTGGGCCGCTTCTCCACCGCACTGGACGTGGCCAACGCCGCGCTGTACCTGGCGAGCGAAGAGGCGTCGTTCATCAGCGGCGTGTGCATTGAGGTGGATGGCGGGCGCTGCGTTTAAGTCAGCAAGCAAACAAACAGGCGTCGCGGCATGCTCTGTGAAGCAGCCACCACGCCCCTTTTTGAGCGGCCCAATCCGCACCAGGGCAGTGCGGATTGATTTGACGGTGCAGGCCCTGCTGCCTATAGTGCCGCCGATGTTTGCGAGCCAGCCCCACACCACAGCCGCCAGCGCCACCGCGCCGCTGCGCCGTGCCGCGCGCTCGCAGGCCACGCTCCAGGCCGGTGACCGCGCTCTCTGCACCCTCGCTGCAGATTCCTGAGCCCGGCGACACCCCCTCCCCTCCGCATTCTTTTCGCGCACCTCCTGTCGCCGGGCCCCACGCCCAGCGCCAGCTTGCGCCTTGGCCACGGCCGGGGCGCGGACGTCAGGAGTGTCCATGCCCCCGTTTCCTTCGGGCGAAATTTCGCTCGCGCCGTGCGCACCCGCGCACCCACTTGCTGCCCCTGCGCTCGCGCGCGAGGGCTCTGCCGATCAGGCCGTGGCCCACGCAGCCGCCGCCGACATCACCCGGCAATTCATCCGTGCCAAGCAGCCCTGCGCCGACGGCTACCGCTGGTACCTGCGCCGCCAGGAGGGCGCCAGCAACTACCAGGCGTTGCTGGACGACCTGGTGCGCGAACGCCGCGTCGAAGACGCTTGCTGGATGCTGGACCAGTTCGGCCCCACCAACGATGTGCTGGAGGTGGACCACCTGGAGGCCGACGCGCTGGTGTTTGCCGGCAGCGTGCGCTGCCGGGGACATGCCGACGTAGAAGGTGTGCTGCGCACGGGCCGCAGCCTGAGCGTGCTGGGCGGCCTGCGAGTGGGCGGTGCACTGCGCGTGGGCGAAGACCTGCGCGTGGCAGGCGCGGTGCGCTGCGAGGGCAGCGCGCGGCTGCAGGGCGATGTGCGCGCGGGCTGGTCGCTGACCGTGGCTCAGCGGCTGCAATGCACGGGCAGCCTGCGCGTGGGCGGGGAGCTGGACTGCGGCGCCGCCGTCCAGATCGGCGGCCACTGCCGGGTGGCCCAGGATCTGCGCGTGGCGGACGACCTGGGCTGCGAAGGCGGCCTCAAGGTGGGCGGGCATCTGCAAGCCGATGCCGCCGTGCAGGCCGCCCGGGGCGTGTGGGCCATGGGCGATGTGGACTGCAAGGGCCACCTGCAGGTGGGCTGGGGTGTGCGGGCCGGTGGTCACATCCACGCCGGCGGGGCCATCCGTGCGGGCGAGAGCCTCTGGGCGGGTGAAACGATTGCCGCGGGCGACGCCTACGGCGTGTATGCGGGCCTGGATGTGCCCTTGCCCGACTGGCCCCACAGCGCCCAGGTGTGCGCCCGCGAACAACCAGCACGCCTGTTGAGCGGCTGCTGGACCGGGGGCACGGGGAGCACGCCATGATGGCCAGCGCCCTTTGCCTGCCCCTGCCCGGCCATGCCACCACCACCGGAACCACCAAGCCATCGACCAGCCACGGCCTGCTGGGCCGCTGGGCCCGGTGGCTGACCGAACTGCGCATCGACGTGGACCTGTCGGGCCGCGACATCCAGCGCGAGTTCGATGCGCTGTACGACCGCATTCGCACCAACCACCGCACGCGCGATGCGATGCAGCCGCTGCCCCTGCATGTGCGCGGGCTGGTGTTCCGCCTGCGCGAGGCCGATGGCGAATATTTTGTGTACGCCATCGACCCGCTGCGCAACCGCATCGTGGCCTACACCGTGTTCAACCGTCTGGTGGAGGTGGACCGGCGCACCGACCGCCACCTGCGCGCACCCCACACCAAGGTAGCGCACGGCTACCGGCGCATGGGCATTGCCACCGCCATCTACCGCTGGTGGCTGGACTCTGGCCGCAGCCTCATGACCGGCGCACGCCAGTCTGCCGGCGCGCACGGCCTGTGGATGGCCCTGGCCCGCGACTATGAGCTGGCGGCGGTCCGCATCGACGCGCACAAGCGCGTGCAGCACTTGCCGCTGCCACCGCCGCCGGGATTTTTCGACGCGCTGGACACGCGGCTGGTGCTGGTGGGGCGCGATTGCCGTTTGGCGGACTTCACGCTGCCTGCCGCCTGTGCCGGCCACTGACCGGCTGCGCCCAGCCGTGCGGTGCGGCTCAGCCCAGCACCTCGCGCAGGGCGGCCTCGTAGAGGCTGGTGAGCTTGTCCATCACGCCCAGCAGGCGTTCGCTGGTGGTCGCCACGGCACTGAGCCCTGCGTCATCGGCCGGGCGGCGCAGGGCTGAGTCGAAGAACAGCCACTGCGAGTCGGCCAGCTCCAGCTCGCTGCGGATGGCGGGCGTGGACACCGGCGCTGCTTTCAGCGTCTGCAGCGCCTGCCGGAAGTCGGCCGCATCGGCCACCAGTTGCGCCTGCACCACCTTCGACTCCACCTTGGCCGCATTCAGAAAATAGTTCTTGGCCAGGCGCTGCGACAGCATGCGCTGGCGGCCCGCCAGGTTGACCAGGCGGGCGCTGGGGGCCTGTGCCATCTTCTCGATGGACTCGGTCACGGTCTGCGCAACCAGCAGCGTGCGGTCTGCCTGCTCGGACGCCGCAACGACCAGTGCGGTCTGGGTGGCCGGCGCTGCCGTCAACTGGTTGAGCAGGGCAAACTGCTTTTGCACATCGGCCAGTTGGCGCCCCACATCGGCGGGCCATTGCCCTGACTGCATGCCCCGGGCCAGCTCGTTGCTGCCGGACTGCACCATCTTGCGTGCCAGCCCCATCACGTCCACCGCAGCGCCCGGCAGCACCTGCAGGTACTGCTGGCAATAGGCCTTGGCCATGCGTTGCGACAGTGCACGGAACCAGCCCGCATAGTTGATGGCCCCCGACAATCCCATCTGTGCCTGGGCCCCATTGGCCCAGGTAGGCAGCAGAATGCCCGCCGCCACCCATTGCACCGCCACACGGCGCTGGCATGGCATGGCGTCGGCGGAGAACCTGTTCAATAGCTCGCGAACTGGCATGGGAACCCCCTGAAATCGGATGCCCGTATTGTTGCAACGCAGCATTTCGACGCCCTGCGCCAGATCAAACATCCCCCGTCCGCGGGTCCCACACCTGCGGAGACACAGAACCCATCTTCGGGGTCATTGGCGGGCGGGCCCACTGATGCGCACCAAACCTGACACACTGCGCCGTTCAGGAGACACACATGTTGATACAACTGACCTATGCCAGCCGCACCTCCCGTGTGCTCGGCCCTGCGGACATCAAGGACATCTTGGGAGCGTCGCAGCGCAACAATGCCCGTGCGGGCATCACTGGTGCGCTGTGCCTGAACAACGGCATCTTCCTGCAGCAGCTCGAAGGCGACCGTGCTGCGGTCAACGCGCTGTACCACCGCCTGCTCAAGGACACGCGCCACAAAGACACGGCCGTGCTGGACTTTGGCGAGATCCCGCACCGCCGGTTTACCAGCTGGTCCATGGGGCTCCTGGGCTCGTTGGACGCCAACCGGCAGCTGTTCCTCAAATACTCCAGCACCCCCGATTTCGACCCGTTCAGCATGAACACCTTGACGCTGCGCAGCTTCTTTGACGAGATCCTGCAGAACGTGCGCTGGCTGGAGTGAGAAAATGCGGGGCATGTGCCCTCCCGTCCTGCTGAACGAGCCCACCCATGTCTGAACGCGTGATTCCGCTGGTCGATGAGCGCCTGGCCGCGCTGGCAGCCACGGTGCCAGCGCGGCTGGTGAGCCCCACGGGCCAACTCACCGACACGCGGGGCCGCCCGCTGCGCGACCTGCGCATCAGCGTGACGGACCGTTGCAACTTCCGCTGCAACTACTGCATGCCCAAGGAAGTGTTCGACAAGGACTACCCCTACCTGCCGCACGGGGCGCTGCTGAGCTTTGAAGAAATCACGCGGCTTGCGCGGCTGTTTCTGGCGCACGGCGTGCGCAAGATCCGCCTGACCGGCGGCGAGCCCCTGCTGCGCAAGAACCTCGAGGACCTGGTGGCGCAACTGGCCCAGCTGCGCACCGTGGATGGCGTGGCGCCCGACCTCACGCTCACTACCAACGGTTCATTGCTCGCACGCAAGGCCCAGGCACTGAAAGACGCCGGCCTGAACCGCGTGACCGTGAGCCTGGACGGCCTGGACGACACGATTTTTCGCCGCATGAACGATGTGGACTTTCCGGTGGCCGATGTGCTGGCCGGCATCGAGGCTGCGCATGCGGCGGGCCTGTCGCACATCAAGGTCAACATGGTGGTCAAGCGCGGCACCAACGACCACGAGATATTGCCCATGGCGCGGCACTTTCGGGGCACCGGCACCACGCTGCGCTTCATCGAATACATGGACGTGGGCGCCACCAACGGCTGGCGCATGGACGAGGTGCTGCCCTCTGCCGAACTCATCGAGCGCCTGCGTGCCGAACTGCCGCTGGTGCAGCTGGACCCGAGCAGCCCCGGCGAAACCGCCGAGCGCTGGGGCTATGCCGATGCCCAGGGCCGGCACGACCCCGCGCTGGGCGAGGTGGGCGTGATCAGCAGCGTGACCCAGGCCTTCTGCCACGACTGCAACCGCGCACGCCTGTCCACCGAAGGCAAGCTCTACCTGTGCCTGTTTGCCAGCCAGGGCTACGACCTGCGCAGCCTGCTGCGCGGGGGCGCGAGCGATGCAGAGATTGCCTCGGCCATCGCCCCCATCTGGCAGCAGCGCAACGACCGCTACTCCGAGCTGCGCAGCAGCCTGCCTGCCGACACCGGCCAGGGTGCGCGCCGCGTTGAGATGAGCTACATCGGGGGCTAGTGTGCTGTCCCGCAAATAACTGCACATGAAATCGCGTCCTCACCCCCAAGGCTGCGTTGTAAATCCTCGCGATAGCTACGGCAATCACTGCGGTTTGCGCCTTGCCCTGGGCGCGATGCCATCGATTTCATTTCGTGCAGCTATTTGCGGGACAGCACACTAGCAGCTCTGTAGAAAAAGCGTTGCGCTCATGCACAGCGCCGGCTATCCAGCACACGACTCTTTGCCCACAGGATTTCAATTGATCAATCAGCAAGACATCACCGGCCTGGTCCTCGCAGGGGGCCGCGGCTCCCGCATGGGCGGGGTGGACAAAGGCCTGCAGAACTTTCGCGGCCTGCCGCTGGCCTTGCACACGCTGATGCGGCTACAGATGCAGACCGGCGCCACCATGGTCAATGCCAACCGCAATCTGGCGGCCTACGAGGCCTTTGGCACGCCGGTGTGGCCGGACGTGCTGAGCGACTACGCCGGACCCCTGGCAGGCTTTCTGACCGGGCTGGAGCGCTGCGAAACCCCCTGGCTGCTCACGGTGCCCTGCGACACGCCGCTGTTTCCGCTGGACCTCGCCCAGCGCCTGGCGGCAGCGGCAGACGCCGAGGGCGCCGAGGGCGCCGACATTGCCATGGCCGCGGCCCCGGAAGACGACGGCAAGGGCCAGATCACCGTGCGCCCGCAGCCGGTGTTCTGCCTGCTGCGCGTGGACCTGCTGGAAAGCCTGGTCGCCTTCACCCAGGCCGGTGGCCGCAAGATCGACGCGTGGACCGGCCAGCACCGCTGCGCCATCGTGCCGTTCGACCGGCCGGGCGACGACCCCCAGGCCTTTTTCAACGCCAACACGCTGGCCGAGCTGCACGCGCTGGAAAACAGCAGCGCGCCCCAGGCCTGACCCGCGCGCCAACCCCATGAACAGTCGCCCCCCGGTGGACGCTGGCGCGGTGCAGATCCGCCCCCTGGTTGCCGCAGACGCATTGGCCTACAAGGCTTTGCGGGACGAGGCACTGCGCACAGCGCCGGATGCCTTCACCTCGGACTACGAATCCTCCGTGGGCCGCGATGCCAGCGAGTACGTGGCGCGGTTTGGCGCGCTGGAGTCCGGCCAGTTTTTCCTGGGCGCCT
>NZ_QAIM01000471.1:22760-28339 GCF_003061035.1 Acidovorax sp. HMWF018 | reverse complement strand
GTGGTAGTGGGCATGATGGTGTCGCCTGCTGCGCAGCGCCGGGGCGTTGGCCGGATGCTGGTGGATGCCTGCGTGCAGGCCGCCAGCCAGGTGCCGGGGCTGACCCAACTGGTGCTCACCGTCACCGCGTCCAACCAGCACGTGGTGCGCCTGTACGAGCAGGCCGGGTTCCGCCCCTGGGGCCTGCTGCCCAACGCCATCGTGGTGGATGGCGTGGGCTACGACAAGCTGCACATGGTGCGGCTGCTCTCCCACTGACTTCAAGCGAATCCCACCCATGAAAACCATTGCCCAGATTGCCGCCGAGTTGCAAGGCTACGACCCGCAGGCCCTGAGCGCCGCCGATGTGAACCAGTTTCTAGACCGGCTGGTTGAGCCCGTCACCGCCACCGAAGTGCTGCCGCTGTTCAGCGCGCTGGGCCGCGTGCTGGCGCAGGATGTGATCTCGCCCGTCAGCGTGCCGCCCCACGACAACTCGGCCATGGACGGCTACGCTTTTGCGAGCGCGCAACTGGTGGCTGGGCAGCCGCTCACCCTGCGCGTGGTGGGCACCGCCCTGGCGGGCAAGGCCTGGGCAGGCGCGGTGGCTGCAGGCGAATGCGTGAAGATCATGACCGGCGCCATCATGCCAGCCGGGCTGGACACCGTGGTGCCGCAGGAGTTCACCACCGCCGCTGCCGACGGCCAGATCACCATCGCAGCCGATGTGCTGCGCGCCGGAGACAACCGCCGCTTCAAGGGCGAGGACATCATGGAAGGCCGCGTGGCCCTGGCCCGTGGCGAGCTGCTGACGCCCGCCGCCCTGGGCCTGGTGGCCAGCCTGGGCCTGCCCACCGTCACGGTGTACCGCCGACTGCGGGTGGCGTACTTCTCCACCGGCGATGAGATCCTGAGCCTGGGCGAGGCTCCCCGCGAAGGCGCCGTGTATGACAGCAACCGCTACACCGTGTTCGGCCTGCTCACGCGCATGGGGGTGGAGGTGATTGACCTGGGCGTGGTGCGTGACGAGCCTGCACTGCTCGAAGCTGCCTTTCGCCAGGCGGCCCAGCAGGCCGACGCCATCATCACCAGCGGAGGCGTGAGTGTGGGCGAGGCCGACCACACCCGCACCATGATGAAAAAGCTGGGCGACGTGGCCTTCTGGCGCATCGCCATGCGTCCAGGCCGCCCCATGGCCGTGGGGCGCATCGGCAACGCAGAAAATCAAGCCGTTTCGGCCTCAAGCGCCAGTGCATCATGCTCTAACAGCTATCAAAATGATATCAATACAGCCCCCGGTGGCGCAGTGCTCTTCGGGCTGCCCGGCAACCCCGTGGCGGTAATGGTGACCTTTCTCGCCTTTGTGCGCCCCGCCCTGCTGCGCATGATGGGCAGCACCCGCGCGGCGCCCCCGCTGCTGCGCGCCATCAGCACCGAGCCCATGCGCAAGAAGCCCGGCCGCACCGAATACCAGCGTGGCCTGGTCACTACCGCCGCCGACGGCACGCTGCAGGTGCGCACCACCGGCAACCAGGGCTCGGGCGTGCTCAGCTCCATGGTGCAGGCCAACGGGCTCATCGTGTTGCACCACGGGCAGGGCAATGTGGCGGTGGGCGATGCAGTGGACGTGATGGTGTTTGAGGGCGTGATATGACACGGCAATGCGCCGCCAGCCAGTGCATGCCATCGGCCGCCAAGGTAACCTGAAACCAGCCTCTCGCCCTGTTCACAAACCGCGAATCACGCCATGCCCTACGCCGCCCAACACCTTGCACAACCCCCATCCCGAGACGATGTGGACCGCCTGCCCGGCGCCACGGTGGTCGAGTTCGGTACCCCCTGGTGCGGCCACTGCCAGCGCGCCCAGCAACTGATCGAAACCGCCCTGAAAGACCGCGCGGACATTGCCCACGTCAAGGTGGAAGACGGCCCTGGCCAGCGCCTGGGCCGAACGTTCGGCGTGAAGCTGTGGCCAACACTGGTCTTTATGAAAGACGGCAAGGAAGTGGCGCGCCTGGTACGCCCGCATAGCGGCCAGGAATTGCAGAACGCGGTGCAGGCGGTGCTGGCCTAAGCTACCCGCGCTGCAACCCGCTGGACCCAGACCGTCCTCACGCTGGCACCGCACAACAGAAAGCAGAAAGGCCCCTGCCGGGCCCTTTCTTGTCTTGCTTTGCTTCTGCTGTTTTGGCAGCTCACTTTGCACTCCCACTGAAGGCTACTTGGCCACATAGTCGTGCGGGTGCACTGGGTGGGCTGGCTGATCCACGGCCACCGCTGTGTTGGCCCCCGGCACCGCCTTGCGGGCAAACAGCGTGTACATGGTGGGCACCACAAAAATGGTGAGCAGCGTGCCCAGCGACATGCCACCCACAATCACCCAGCCGATCTGGGTGCGCGTTTCGGCGCCAGCGCCCGTGGCCAAAGCCAGGGGAATGGCGCCCAGCACCATGGCCCCCGTGGTCATCAGGATGGGGCGCAGTCGCTGGGCCGAGGCCTTGACCAGCGCGTCCACCATCTCCATGCCCTCTTCGCGCAGATGGTTGGTGAACTCCACGATCAGGATGCCGTGTTTGGTGATCAGGCCCACCAGCGTGATCAGCCCGATCTGCGAATAGACGTTGAGCGAGCCGCCGCTCCAATTGAGCGCCAGCAGCGCACCGATCATCGACAGCGGCACCGACACCATGATGACCAGCGGGTCGATGAAGCTTTCGAACTGCGCGGCAAGCACCAGGAAGATGAACACCAGCGCCAGCACAAACACCATGCCCAGCGCGCCTTGCGAGTTCTTGAACTCCCGCGAGGTGTCGTTCAGGTCGGTGGTGTAGCCGGGCTTGAGCACCTTGGCCGCCGTCTCGTTCATGAAGGTGATGGCCTGGCCCAGCGAGTAGTCGGACGACAGGTTGGCCGTGATGGTGGCCGAGCGGCGCTGACCAAAGTGGTTCAGCTCGCGCGGGCTCACGCTTTCGCGCACGTTGACCAGGCTGGTCAGCGGGATCATCGCGTCGTTGCGGCCGCGCACATAGATGGTGTCGATGTTCTCGGGCGTGGTGCGGCCCCGCGCCTCGGTCTGCACGATCACGTCGTACTGCTCGGCATCGCGTTTGTAACGTGTGACGGTGCGGCCGCCCAGCATGGTCTCGATGGCCTTGGCCACCACTTCCACGCTCACGCCCAGGTCGGCGGCGCGTTCACGGTTGACCTCGATGCGCAGCTCTGGCTTGTTCAGGCGCAGGTCCACGTCAGGGGACACGATGCCGGGGTTCTGCGCAATCTCGGCCATGAAGGCAGCCACCACCTTGCTCAGGTTTTCGTAGCTGTCCGAGGTCTGGATCACGTAGGTGAGTGGCCGCGAGCGAAAGCCCTGGCCCAACGATGGCGGCGTGATCAGGAAGGCATTCACGCCGGGCAGGCCCGCCACCTTGGGCTGCAGCTCCTTGGCCAGGGCCAGCGTGGTGCGGTCGCGCTTTTCCCAGTCGACGGTGCGGTAGATCACACTGCCTTGCGCAACCGTGGGGTTGCCGATGTTGGCAAACACGCGGTCGAATTCGGGGTAGGTGTTGCCGATCTTTTCCAGCTCCAGCGCATACCGGTTGGTGTAGTCCAGCGTGGCGCCGTCGGGCGCAGTCACACTGGCCAAAATGGTGCCCCGATCTTCCAGCGGCGACAGCTCCTGCCGCATGCTGGGGAACACCAGCACCAGCGCCACGCCGCTGAGGGCCATGACGCCCAGCACGATCCAGCGGGCCTGGAACAGCGCACCCCGCACGCCACTGCGCCCCGCGCCCGCACCACCCCAGCGGGCCGTGACGATCCAGCGCAGCAGGCGGCCATAGGCGTCCGACAGGGCCGTGAGCCAACGCTCCATGGAGCGGTCAAACCAATTGGGATTCGGGTTGTGCTTGAGCAGCAGCGAGCACATCATGGGCGAGAGCGTCAACGCCACAAAGCCCGACACCACCACGGCTCCGGCCAGCGCCAGCGCAAACTCCACGAACAAGCGCCCCGTGCGGCCGGGTGTGAAAGCGAGTGGCGCATACACCGCCACCAGCGTGAGCGTCATGGCCACGATGGCAAAGCCGATTTCACGTGCGCCCTTGATGGCGGCAGAAAACGGGTCGAGCCCCTCTTCGATGTGGCGGTAGATGTTCTCCAGCATCACGATGGCGTCGTCCACCACCAGGCCAATGGCCAGCACCAGCGCCAGCAGCGTGAGCGTGTTGATCGAAAAGCCGGCCAGCGACATCAGCGCAAAACTGCCCACCAGGCTGACCGGGATGGTGATGATGGGGATGATGGACGCACGGAACGTACGCAAGAACACAAAGATCACCAGGGCCACCAGCACCACGGCCTCGATGATGGTGGAGTACACGCTCTTGATGGAGCGGTCGATGAACAGCGAGTTGTCGTTGGCAATGTCGATACCGATGTCTGGCGGCAGGTCGGCCTTGAGCAAGGGGATCATGTCGCGCACGCCTTTGGACAGCTCCAGCGGGTTGGCCGTGGCCTGGCGGATCACACCCACCGAGATCGCATCGCGGCCATTGAGCCGCACGCGGCTGCGGTCGCTGGCAGGGCCTTCTTCAACCCGGGCCACATCACGCACGCGTACTGAAAACCCATTGACCGTGCGGATCACGATGTCGGAAAACTGTGCTGGGGTTTTCAGGTCGGTCTGGGACGTCACGCTGAACTCGCGCTGCTGCGATTCAATGCGGCCTGCTGGCAGTTCCAGGTTGTTGCGGCGGATGGCGTCTTCCACGTCCTGCGTGGTCAAGCGATAGCCGGCCATGCGCTCGGGGTCCAGCCACACGCGCATGGCGTATTTGCGCTCGCCATAAATCGGCACATCCGCCACACCGGTCACCGTCTGCAAACGGGGCTTGACGATGCGGTTGATCAGGTCATTGATCTCCAGCGGGCTCCGTGTATCGCTGCTGAAGGCGAGCCACAGCACGGGCGATGCATCGGCCTCCACCTTGGCAATCACGGGCTCATCCACCGCGAGCGGCAGGCGGTTGCGCACACGGGCGGTGCGGTCGCGCACTTCAGCGGCGGCGTTGTCAGCGTCCTTCTCCAGGCGAAAGCGCACGCTGATCTGGCTTTGCTCGGCCCGGCTGATGGAGGTGATCACATCCACGGCGTCGATACCGGCGATGGAGTCTTCGAGCGGCTTGGTCACCTGCGATTCGATGACCTCGGCCGACGCGCCCGCATACCGCACGCTGACGGTGACCACGGGTTCGTCGATCTTGGGGTATTCGCGCACGGACAGGCGTGTGAAGCTCACCGCGCCAATCAACAGCACCAGCAGTGACAGCACGGTGGCAAACACCGGCCGGCGGATGGAGATTTCAGCGAGTTGCATGGCAGTCCAGAGGCATCAGAGGGTAAGGACGGCAGTCCGTCAGACGGGAGGGCGGCTGCCAGTGGGCGTGGACCGGCTGGAGGTTCCGGCCAGCTGGCAAGGGTTGGGGCCGGGCAGCGGATCGGGTTCGCTGCGAGCCGCCATCACGCGGGCCACCGAGGGGGCGGCAGCAGGAGATGGAGATGCCGATGCCGCAGAGGTGCTCTGCGCAGGCGCATCAGCCACC
>NZ_QAIM01000471.1:17895-22750 GCF_003061035.1 Acidovorax sp. HMWF018 | reverse complement strand
GCGCAGGCGCATCAGCCACCGGCGATGCCTTTTGGCCCGCCCCAGTCGCAGCACCTGAAGCGCCCGGAGCCGGCCGCGTTGCAGCGGCCGCCGCACCACCGTTGCCCTGCTTGCCCAGCTCCACCACGCGCACCTCGGTGCCGTCCTTGCGGATGCGCTGCTGGCCCGCCGTGACCACCAGGTCTCCGGCGCTCAAGCCGTCCACCACCTCCACCCACCCAGGTGAACGGACGCCCAGTTTGACCGGCGTGCGGCGCGTCACCTTGCTGCTGGGCTCCTTGCCTTCTACCACCTTGAGCACATAGGGGCTGGTGCCGTCGGGCACGATGGCTTCCTCGGGCACCACAAGCGCGTCGCTGCGTTCGGAAAACACGGTCGTCACCCGCGCGAACATGCCGGGGCGCAGCTGCAGGCGGCGGTTGTCGATGCAGCCACGCACCGCGATGGCCCGCCCATCCGCATCGATCTGTGGGCTGATGGCCTGCACCACGGCGGCGTAACGCGCGCCCGGCAGTGCATCAAAGGTGACCTGCGCGGTCTGCCCCGGGCGCACCTTGCCCTGCAACCGCTCGGGCAGGCGGAAATCGACATACACCGCATCAAGGTCTTCGATGTTGACGATATCGGCCCCGTCCTTGAGGTAGTCGCCCACGTTCACGCCCCGAATGCCTGCGATACCATCGAACGGGGCCAGGATCTTCAGGCGCTGGGCCGTGGCCTGGGCCAAAGCCAGCTTGGCCTGGGCCACTTCCAGGTTGGCCGCACTCTCGTCCACCGAACGCTGGCTGATGAAGCCCTGGGCCACCAGCTCCTGATTGCGCTTGTGGTTGGCCCGCGCAATCGACAACTCGGCCTGGCTTTGCTGGATCTGCGCACGCGGCAATTGGTCATCCAGCTGCACCAGCACTTGCCCGCGCCGCACACGCTGGCCGTCACGGAAGTTGAGCTGGGTGATACGCCCGCCCACCTCGGGCCGCAGCATCACGCTCTGGCGCGACCGCAGGCTTCCCACGGCTTCGGCATCGTCGCGCAGCGCCATCTGCCGCACGGTCACCGTTTCCACGGCCACGGGGCGGCCAGCACCGGCGGGCGTAGCGCCACCAGCCGATGCGCCAGCGCCAGCGCCTGCACCGCCCGCCCCGGCCTCGGCACGCTGCTGCGGCTGCACGGGCTTCTGCAGCCACCAGGCAGCGCCCGATGCGGCAGCGATGCCGATGACAGCGAAAACGAGGTACTTGTACTTGCTCTTGGACGCCATGGGTCAATCAATCCAGTGAGGTGGGATGCGCAGTCACACAATGTAACAGTGGGTGTGTGCAGTCGCAGCCACCCGCAGCAATATCCCGGAGCATTCGCCGCTGGTGCGTGAAGGCCGTACTGGCCGCATCGGACGCGGGCACAAAAAAAGCCTCCGAAGAGGCTTGCATGCGGTGAGCAGCTGGCAATGGATCTACCTGCGGCCCAGAGCCTGGTCCACGCCCCGGTTGGCCAGCGCGTCGGCCCGCTCATTGCCCGGGTCGCCCGAATGCCCTTTCACCCAGCGCCATTCGATGCGGTGCCCGCCGGTGCTGACCAGCGCATCCAGCCGCTGCCACAGCTCCACGTTCTTGACCGGCTGCTTGGAGGCCGTGCGCCAGCCCTTGGCCTTCCAGCCATGGATCCACTCGGTAATGCCCTTGCGCACGTACTCGCTGTCCAGGTACAGCGTCACGGCACAGGGTCGCTTGAGGGCCGACAGCGCCTCGATCACCGCCATCAGCTCCATGCGGTTGTTGGTGGTACCCAGTTCGCCGCCAAACAGCTCTTTTTCGGTCGCTCCGGAGCGCAGTAACACGCCCCACCCGCCGGGGCCCGGATTGCCCTTGCAGGCGCCATCGGTGTAAATCTCTACCTGGTTCAAACTCTGTTCCTGACAATGAGGTGGATGGTTGCCATGACGGGGCATGGAAGCCCAAGGCAACCGCGAAAGGCTGTGCTCAAGGCTTGTGCCGGGCTGCAGTGGGCGCAGTGCGCGAAGGATTCACCCCGCTTTGAGACACCCGGTTGGCGATGGGCACGGTGCCCGCAGCACGCTGGCGGTGGGTGCGCCAGGCGGGCTCCAGCAAACGCATGCCATGCACCCGTTTGACGGCCACCAGAAAATACGCGGCACCCAGAATGGGCCACCATTTCTCACCCAAAGGGTCCATCCAGCCAAAACGCTCCAGCCACTGCGCGCTGCGCACCGCTGGACGATAACAGCCAAATCGGGCAGATTCGACCTCGAAGTTCAAAAGCCGCAGCCAATCGCGCAGGCGGCGATAGCCGATGAACTCGCCCACGTCGGGCAGATACAGCGTGCCCCGCCCCAGGCGCTGGTACAGCCGCGCGCGCCGCTGCCGCAGGCCCCACAGGCTGGTGGGGTTCAGGCCGCTGATGACCACACGCCCTTCAGGGACCAGCACCCGCTCCACCTCGCGCAGCGCGGCATGGGGGTCGATGCTCAACTCCAGCGTGTGGGGCAACACCAGCAGGTCCAGGCTCGCTGCGGGGAAGGGCAAGGCCACAGGCTCGGTGAGCAGGTCCACCGCGCGGCGCTGCAGCGGCCCATCGTCATCACCGGTCTCCACAAAGGCGATGGAGCCCTCCACGGCCTCCTGCCCCATCGCCAGCCACTGGTGGGGCATGCGGTTGGCGCGCAGGCCGTCCAGCAGCGGCATGCCGAGCTGGAGACTGTGATAGCCAAAAATATCGGCCACCGCCTCGTCAAAGCGTGCCTGCTCCCATGCGAGCAGGTAGCGGCCAGGGGGGGAGTCGAACCAGTGGTGCAAACCTATAATTTGATCGCTCATGAACTTGCTACCGCTGCCCGCCTTTACCGACAACTACATCTGGATGCTGCACGACGGCCGCCAGGCCATCGTTGTGGACCCGGGAGAAGCCGCGCCGGTGGAGCAGGCCTTGCACCGCTGGGGCCTGTCATTGCAAGCCATTCTAGTCACGCACCACCATGCCGATCATGTCGGCGGAGTCGATGCCCTGCGCCAAGCCACCGGTGCAAGGGTGTATGGCCCAGCGCGGGAGCGCATGCCCGAGCCGCTGGAGCGGCTGGCGCAAGGCGATACCGTCAACGCGCTGGGGCTTCAGTTCCAAGTCATCGACGTGCCAGGGCACACGGCGGGCCACATTGCCTACTACTGCCCCGAGATGGACGGAGCGCCCCTGCTTTTTTGTGGCGATACGCTGTTCTCAGGCGGTTGTGGCCGGCTGTTTGAAGGCACACCTGCGCAAATGCTCGACTCGCTGGACCGGCTGGCGGCACTGCCTGGCAACACCCGGGTGTGTTGCACCCACGAGTACACACTGTCTAACCTGAAGTTTGCGCGGGCCGTGGAACCTGGCAACGCCGCCCTGCTCAACTACAGCAGCCAATGCGAAGCCCTGCGGGAGCAGAACCAGCCCACACTGCCTTCGCACATGGCGCTGGAGCGAGACATCAACCCCTTTCTGCGCGTGCGGCAGGGCCCGGTGGCGCAAGCCGCCCAGGGCTACGACGCGCAGGTGCCCCTTGACGACGCCGTAGCGGTGCTGGCCGCGCTGCGTCAATGGAAAAACGAGTTCCGATGAAAATTTTGCACATTGCCTGCCTGGCCGGCCTTTTGTGGCTGACAGGCTGCGCCACTACGGGCTCGACGCCCGACCAGGCGCCCGCCAGCGGAAACACCACCAGCACCAAGGGCCCTGCGTCGCCCCACACCCCTGTCATCCCCAACGGCCCGCTCAAACCCATCACTGCCGCGCAAGCCACGAGTGGCGAGGTGGCATCGCTCTCGGCCCCCGCCGACTTGTGGGACCGCATCCGGCGCGGCTTTGCCATGCCCGACCTGCAGCATGAGCTGGTACAGGACCGCGAGCAGTGGTACGCCACGCGCCCCGACTACATGCAGCGCATGACGGAGCGTTCCAGCAAGTACCTGTTCCATATTGTTGAAGAGCTGGAACGCCGGGGGATGCCGACCGAACTGGCGCTGCTGCCCTACATTGAAAGCGCGTTCAACCCCCAAGCGGTATCGAGCGCCAAGGCCGCAGGCATGTGGCAGTTCATGCCCGCTACGGGCAATTATTTCGACCTCAAGCAGAACGCCTTCCGCGACGACCGCCGCGACGTGCTGGCGTCCACCCGGGCGGCACTCGACTACCTGCAAAAACTCTACGGCATGTTTGGCGACTGGCACCTTGCCCTGGCCGCCTATAACTGGGGTGAAGGCAGCGTAAGCCGGGCCATTGCCCGCAACCAGAAGCTGGGCCTGGGCACCACTTACACCGACCTGAACATGCCTGCGGAGACCCGCATGTATGTGCCCAAGCTGCAGGCGGTCAAGAACATCGTGGCCAACCCCGATGCCTTCCGCACAGAGTTGCCCCTGATTGAGAACCACCCCTACTTCCAGACCGTGGACATCACGCACGACATCGATGTGTCACTGGTGGCCACACTGGCGGGTATTCGCGAGGAAGACTTCCGTGCCCTCAACCCGTCGTACAAGCGACCCGTGATCCTCGCCGCCGGGACGCCGCAAATCCTGCTGCCCTGGGACAACGCCAAGGTCTTCCAGCGCAACCTGGAGGCCAAGCGTGAAGGCCAGTACGCGAGCTGGACCGTGTGGTCTGTGCCCACCACCATGACGGTGGCCGAGGCGGCACAACGTGCTGGCATGAGCGAGGCGGATCTGCGCAGTATGAACAACATCCCGCCGCGCATGCTCATCAAAGCAGGCTCGGCGCTGATGGTGCCCCGCTCCACCACCACCCGGCAAGACGTGTCGTCCCACTTGGCCGACAACGGCCAACTGAGCCTTACCCCCGAGATCGTCAC